>JARYMD010000001.1 GCA_029907285.1 Verrucomicrobiota bacterium
GGTTCCATCGCCCAGTTGGCCGCGTGAGTTGTCCCCCCATGCCCAGAGTGTGCCGTCAGTTCTGATGGCGACGGTGTGGTTTGCACCTGCGGCGACTGCGCGCCAATTGGTGGCGGAACCGATCTTGGCCGGGCTGGATTTGTTGATGGTGGTTCCATCGCCCAACTGGCCGTAGTAATTATTGCCCCATGCCCAGAGTGTGCCGTCGTTGCGGATGGCCACTGTGTGAGCGGAACCGGCTGCGATGGATTTCCAGTTGGTTGCTGACCCGATTTTTGTTGGTGTGGATTTGTTTGTTGTCGTTCCATCTCCCAATTGGCCGTGGTAGTTGTTGCCCCAAGCCCAGAGGGTGCCGTCGGCCCGAATTCCAACCGTGTGAGAATCTCCGGCTGCGACTGTTCGCCACTTGGCAACGACCCCGATTCGCACCGGAGCGGGCTCGTTGACAAGTGTGCCGTTTCCGATCTGGCCGCGGGAGTTCTCGCCCCATGCCCAGAGTGTGCCGTCGGTGCGGATGGCAGCGGTGTGGTTATAACCGGCGGCCACGGCAAGCCAGGTCGGAGGTGAAGAAACCTGGCTTGGGCTGCATTTGCCGACGACGGTTCCATCGCCCAAGTTGCCGTAGTAATTGGCGCCCCATGACCAGAGTGTATTGTCAGTCAGAATCGCAAGGGAATGTTCCCAGCCTGCAGATACGGCCTGCCAATTGTTGTCCGCGCCAATCTGCGTGGGCACGGGTTTGTCGGCAAACGTGCCATCGCCGGATTGACCGCGCCCGTTCGATCCCCAAATCCACAGTGTTCCGTCGGTTCGTATTCCCGCCATGTGCCAAAACCCTGCGGCTACGGCTTTCCAGTTTGTGGCCGACCCGATTTGGACCGGGCTGGTTCTGGCCGGGGTGGTGTTGTCTCCCAATTGTCCGAAGCCGTTCCACCCCCATGCCCAGAGTGTGCCGTTGGTTCGAATACCAACTGTATGAGAATTGCCGGCGGCGATTGCTATCCAACCCGGCGCTGCGCCGATGCGCGCGGGGCTGAATTTGCCCGCGGTAGTGCCGTCGCCCAACTGACCGTAAGAATTGTTGCCCCACGCCCAAAGCGTACCGTCGGTCTGGATGCCGATCGTGTGTTCCCATCCTGCGGAAACGGTTTGCCAGCTCGCCGCCGAACCAATCTGGACCGGGACGATTCTATCGGCTGTTGTTCCATCGCCCAATTGCCCGGCCGAGTTGGAGCCCCATGCCCAGAGCGTGCCGTCGGTGCGAACGGCCACGGTGTGACGCCATCCTGCTGCGACTGATTTCCAACTGGCTGTTGGAGCAATTTGCACGGGGCTGGCCTTGCCAACGGTCGTTCCGTCGCCCAATTGTCCGCGCCAGTTACCGCCCCATGCCCAAAGTGTGCCGTCACTCCGGACTGCCAGCGTATGATAAGCTCCGGCTGCAACCGCTTTCCAATTTGTGGCCGATCCTATCTGGACCGGGCTGAGCTTGTCTTTGCTGGTTCCATCGCCGAGTTGGCCAAACCGGTTCCAACCCCAAGCCCAAAGTGTGCCGTCGGAACGAACGGCCACTGAGTGTTCCCATCCCGCAGCCACGGTCAGCCACGTTGTGCCCGGGTTGATCTGGACCGGCGCAGATTTGTCAACTGCAGTTCCATCGCCGAGTTGACCCGAGTTGTTGGCTCCCCACGCCCAAAGAGCACCATCCGAACCAATCGCCACCGTGTGATAACCCCCCGCTGCGACTTGGCGAAATGCAATGTCTCCACCATGAACCACTGCCGACGCCAAAACCAACAGGGCAGCAGCAAACCCCAAACAACATGGCACGGCCGCGTAGCTTTTTGCGCACCGCAGGCTCAGGTGAGCAACCCGCCCTGCACTCTCAACATCGGCCGCTCTTTCGCTCCGTTGACTTGATCTCTTGTTCATTTGGGTCCCACTGAATTTTGATTTTGGTTCAGGCCTCTTGAAGCCGCCGACGACCATTATGCCGACTCGGCCCCCGGACTGTTGCCGCGGCACAAGTTAAGCACGCTGTCAGGCGCCTTGGAAGAAATACCTTTTCACCGCAAGACACAAAATGGCAAGACCGAATACTGTGGGTCGCTCCGCCAGTCGCGCGGCCGTCTCGGCCGCATCAACCCGGCGACCGATCTTGCACGAGTTTCGAAATAGAGTGCCAGGCACGTTATTGGGGTGTGGCCCCAAATAGAGTGCCAGGCACTTTGTTTGGGTTCTCCAGGAGCGCGGCCGTCTCGGCCACATCAACACGATGACCGGTCTCAAACCAGTTTCCATCATGCAAATCCGGCGCCTGAACATTCACCGGAGCCTCAAGTCGTTGCCAGGAGGGGTTTGATTGGCGGTTTGCGCCTCGTATTGGCAAAGGCTGATCAAGGCGGTCTCGGTTTGTAACAAGTTTGTAACATCGCCAGCACGCAGTCGCCACAGAAAGAGTCAATCTTTGTGTGCAAATGATGAAAACGGCACTTGCAATGATTGCGCGGATTTCTCGAAACAGCAGTGCGACACGGAAAATCTCTGGCGATTCGTGCGAACCGCCGACACAGGATTTGCTCGGTGATTTTCGGTTGTTCCTTGACGACACCTCGATCGTTGGTTTGGTCGAGCAAGCCGTTGATGAAGTCGCATCTAGACTGCCGCAGTGGCCGTGCTCGGGCGCGGCGCCGGTGCCGAGGTCGATGCTCGGTCTGTTGACGTACAGCTATCTGACCTGCAGGTTCGCGTCAGACGACATCGCGCAAAGTTGCAAATCCGACCCAGTCGCAAAATACCTTGTGGGCGGGCACATGCCAAATGATGAGGTGATTCGCGCCTTTCGAAGGGCAAACAGGCCATGGATAGAACAATGCCTCGCAGGTGTGATTTCGAAAGTTGCGGATCAACCGGCAGCCTTGCTCGCCCGCGCGCAAGTTAACCCCGTGGATCAAGAGTTTTTGTCCGATTCGCCAGCGCTGCAACTCGCCAGACGAAGGGTTGAGTTGGCCACCTTGTTTGACATGGCCCTTTCGGAATAGACGCGCGATTGCAGGTGCCTCGCGGTTCCTGACTGAGTGCCGATGGGTCAAGGCCGCTTCGGCTGGTGGGGTTTGCGCAACAGACGGTGTTGCCGTCTTGGAACCACTTCGCCGGAGCCCAGGCCCGTAGGGCCGACATATCTGTAGGGGGACGGTCCCCAAACCGGACAAGCTCCGTAGGAGCGGCATCGCACTCAAGGCGCTTGCAGAAACCGGTTGGTTCTGTTGCCAGGACCGCGGCGCGTTTGATGCCACCCCGCTGGGGCCGGGAAATAGGGTGACAGGCACGATGTTTCGCTCTTCAATTTCGCGTTGGACTTTCGTAGCGTGGGGGAGAAAAAGATGCGTACAACGGCGTTTTTGATAACAACGGTTTTGGCGTTGAGTGTTTCCGCTGGATTGGCGAATGCACAATCCGCCCGGGAAAAGGCAAAGCAACGCCTTGACGGGGCGGCCTACGCCCACTTTGAAAAAGAAATCAAGGATCGCTACCCGAAAGAGATTGCGGCCTACGGAATTGTCGAGGCAACTGTGACACGGGTGATGCCAGACGTCTATTGCCCCAAGCGCGGGCCGTTGTGTGGGCCAAACCCGGCGTGCAAACACGAAAAGGTCTCTGTCCAGGCGCTTGACCTCAAGGTTGACCGTGTTCTGTTCACAACCGGTCCATTCCAGTGGCCGGAAGAGTTCCAACGGTATCCCGCCTACCGGCAAGGCTCTTTCACCCAGGGACAAAAACTTCAAATGTCTGTTTACGGCTATAGAACCGGTTCGACAGGAATCGGGTCGATTCGCCGGTTGACATCGGCACCGGGACAAGACACCGGCAAATAGAATACGGTGGAATATCGCCCGCGGTTTTTCGGGAGGTCCGCAGCGTGACGCGAGAAGCGGCAAAGAGCATTTCAAGCGCGAGGGGGGCTATGGCGCGGCCGGCTGCATCCGGCAACTCCACTGCGAGGTTTCGACGACATTGTTTGCGTAGGCACATGTTAATGCCGATGGCATTGATGCTGGCAGCCACGGTCATCCTCCGGAGCGGTTCATCCACAAGCACGTCGGCCGGGCGGGCATGGCGCGATGCCGGGAGCGTTAGTTCTGATCCGCCTCGCTTGGCCGCGAGCGAGCGTGCAGACAAAGTTTGGAACAGGGCCACCACAACCAGCGTTGATGGCAGGAACGCTGAGCAGCCTTTGGGCAAAGTCCAACACGCTGCTCGAACCACGGTGGTTCGGGAGCAATCGCATCAAGACCTCGGATGGTATCCGGACCGCTCGGGGCTGCCGCGGCCTGTTGAATCGGTGTCCGACTGGAAACGGCGGCGAGAGGCTGTGTTGGGTGCGATGGAGCGGGTGATGGGCGCTCTGCCCGGCCGTGACAAAAGATGCCGGGTTCAATGTGAGGTTATCGAAGAGGTTGATTGTGGCGATTATGTTCGACGGGACATTCGTTACACTGCCGAACCCGGTGATTGGGTGCCGGCGTACCTGCTGATTCCCAAGAACGCGCTTGCCGGCCGAGCCCGTTGCCATGGCGTGCTATGCCTGCATCAGACGCATCCGGCGGGCCGCCGCGTGGTTGTCGGGCTTGGACAAAGTCCCGACGACGAGTACGGTGTCGAGCTGGTGAAGAGGGGATACGTGTGTCTTGCGCCTGCCTATCCGTTGTTGGCGGATTATCATCCGCCGCTGGGCGAACTGGGCTACCAGAGTGGCGTCATGAAGGCGGTTTGGAACAACATGCGCGGCCTTGACATGCTGGAATCAATGCCATTCGTTGTGCGAGGCCGGTTCGGCGCAATCGGGCATTCGCTCGGTGGCCACACGGGTCTTTTCACGGCGGCTTTTGATTCCAGAATCAAGATCGTGGTGACCAGTTGTGGTTTTGATTCTTTCATCGACTATATGGGCGGGGACATCCGGGGTTGGACGAGCAGCAGGTACATGCCGAGACTTGCAGAGTATCCGCGGGGCCAAGTGCCGTTTGATTTTCACGAAGTGCTGGGAATGCTGGCGCCGCGTTGGTGTTTGGTGAGCGCGCCGATTGAGGATACGAACTTCCGGTGGGAGAGCGTGGCGCGGATTGGCCGCGAGGTCACGCGGGTATATGGCCTTTACGGCTGCCCGGAGCGTTTTGGCGTGCTGCATCCAAATTGTGGCCATCGGTTTCCACCCGAAATTCGTGAAACAGCTTACCAATGGCTTGACAAAGCACTGCGTTAGCCAGGGAATCTCGCCGGTTCACCAGCCGAGGAGTCTGTCGGGCTCGTCGCTGTCCTGCCCGAGGCCAAAGCGCGGGAAAGCTTTGAGCGACAACTGAACCGCCACGGCGAAATCGGTGTTGCCCTCGCCGTTGTCGCGCAAGCGGAAGGTGAGCGCGCCGGTCCAGCTTCGGAAGTCGCGGTAGAGCGTGTAGTATTGCTCCTGCATGACGTGGTGTTTGATATCGAAGTGGTGGCGGAAACGGAACCCATAGTTTTGGCTCAGGCGGAGGTAGATGCTGCTCATGATAAGGCTGTGACCCGCCTCTGGTCCCAGTTCTTCGATTTCGCGGACGTATCGATGGCCGATTTTCCAGCTCCAGACGTCGTTGGGTTCTATTGTTGCGGTGTGATTGGCAACGCGAATCAGGTTTTCGTTCACGTCGTAACGCATCTCTGAATTCAGCGTGATCCATGAACGGGGCTTGAAATCGAGGTCTGAGAAAATGTCGGCGAATGTGGACTGGTCTTTTTCGGGGCGGAGGCGCCAATCGACGAATGCGGCCCAGTTGACGAGGTCATCGACATTGCCTTGGCGCTTGGTTTGGAGTTTGTTGTGCAAGCCGAACCTGATGACGTTTTGGCTGTCGATGCCGTCGATTGAATTGTAGTCGGGGAAATCTATCGGGCGCATTTCATAGCTGTACCATTCGTAATCGAACTGTGGGAGTTCCGGGGGGCGTGTGGACGGAGCCGGAGTGTAGGAGTAGTTGATCGAAGGTTCAATGATGTGGCGCAGTTCTGTGACATCAAGGAGTGGACTGCGGGCGTCACGCCAGACGCGCGATGCTTTGAACGATCCTTCAATGCCGGTGTTGAAAACCCAGCGGCGGTGCTCATCGGAAACGAAACCGGTATCCTGTTCGGCGCCGTAGTATGTGAACCGTCCGCTCGCACGCGGCGTCAGGTTGAGCCAGCCGAATAATGTTTGAGGCACTAAAAGCTGTTGGAAGCTGTCTGCACGGAATGCCGAATGGTTTGTGGCGGCGAAATAGTCGCCTTCGCAGAACCGGAGAAATGCACCGGAACTCTCGCTTTCGTAATAAAAAGGCGAAATGCCCAGTTGCTGGCGAAACGCCGTGAGTTTGATATCCGGCAACCGCTCGACGCTTTGGAAGAAATCGTTGACTCTGGGCTGGGCAAGCATGTTGAGACTGAAATTGGGCCAGAGCTGCTGGATTTCGACGAAGGATTTTGGCTGGACGTTTTTGCGGTACTCGGTTTCGAAGAAGTCATGTGCGACAAGCGCGTCGCTCTGGTGGTTGAAGACGGCCTTGAACGTCAGGTTTGTTCGCACGAACGCGCTGTGAGCAAATGCAATCCTGTGTCGGTCAGGGTCAATTTGACGGAGGTTCGCCGGGTCGGTGCCGGGGTCTTCGTCGTAGAGGAAATACGTTTGCAATTGGCCTTCGCCCCAAGGGCCGAGGTCGTAATTGAGGTCCGGGCCGCCGGCCACACCGCGCTTCACGCGATAGTCCAAGTGGAAAGCGGCCGACACGTTTGTGGCGATGCTCCAATTGTAAGTGCCAAGCAGGTACGGGCCGTACTTGCTTCTGTAACCAGGAACAAACACGAAGTTGTTCGGATGCCGATCTAAATGGCGCCTGTACCGTGGCAGGTAAAAGACCGGCACTTTGCCCATGTAAAGGACAGCACGCCTTGCTTCAATGTACTTGCCGGGGACGAACACGATGCTCTTGGCGCGGACTCTGTATCCTGGGACGTCGAGATCGTCGGTTGTCACAAAGGCGTTTGTGGCGGAGTGAGTTTGGTTGGTTATGCTTGCGCGCAGCCCTTCGCCGGTGGCATAAAACGGAGCAATCCCCGTTCGAAATACCGCCGCGTTCATCTGCCGGGTGAGGAAACTGTAACTGATGTAGTTGCCGGTCCAGATTTCCTTCCCACGTTGCAGTCGCACGTTGCCTTCGGCCTCAACGGAAAGCGCTTCGCGGTCGAACTTGAGCCTGTTTGCGATCAGCTCAACATCGCCGTAACGGGCGACGACGCCCGCCGGATCGGAAATCACGCCTGTTTTTTCGTCGTACTCGACCAACCCGTCCGGGCTAAGCGCGCTGATCTCCAATTCAGGCTCTTCATCGGCCCAACTCAGACTCGAGAGGGCAAGTGCAATCAGGCAGATGAAAACCCAGCGCGCACGCATGATGTGCCGGTGACGCTAGCGCGAAATCCCAGCCGATGCCAAGCCGGATGTTTGTCACTTGCCGCGTGTTCCAGCACGGGAGGCAAATAGAGTGCCAGGCACTTTATTTCGGCTCGCTGGGGACAGCGAGCCCTACCATGCATGAACCCTTGCATACAGGTAGGGCGCGACGTCCGCGTCGCGCCGGGGTTGCGACAGACAGTTTTTCGTTTCCGCGCAAACACTGGACTCTGACAACGATCGGTTGTCCCGCACTTTGGGCGATGCCACGCCCGCGGCCGTTAGAGTTCCGCCTTTAGGCGGTGCAAGATCGGTTGGCGAATCCACGTGCTTGAGACGCAGAGACGCAGGCTGAAGCCTGCACTACGAGCCGAAGATTTTTCTCTTTTACCGGGCCGATTGGTTGTAAACTGGCCGCTGCATGAAGCAGTTCCGAAGAGATTCTCAAAACAGCAACAGCAATGGTCGGCCGACGGCAGGTCTCCATGCGCAGGGTGCGCCTTCTTCGCGCGGCACAACCGTCACGCGGCGTTGTTTTCTTGGGACCGCAGGTATCCTTGCGGGCGGATTAGCCTCGAACCTTCCGCTGATGGCCGGGCCGTTTGTTCGCGAAGATTTCGAGCGCCTTGTGCCCGCGGACAAGAAACTGCGGCCGGAATGGGTTGATTCACTGTTTGCGCGCGGCGCGCCAACGGTTTATCGCTGGCCGGAATCGAGGCTCATCGGCATGCCTGTCGGCGGTGTGTGCGCCGGCCAGATTTATCTCGGAGGAGACGGGCGTCTCTGGCATTGGGACATATTCAACCTCACCAGGGGAACTTCGGACAGTCATTATGCTCATCCGCCTGAACCTGAATCGCCGATTGAAAGTGGTTTTGCAGTCAGGGTGCGCGATGACAAGAACACCCAAACACGAAAACTCGATCACACCGGTTGGCAGCACGTCGAGTTTTGCGGCCAATACCCGATCGGGACCGTCAGGTACCGCGACCCGGGGGCGCCTGTGAGTGTGTGCCTCGAGGCTTATTCTCCGTTCATTCCTCTGAACACGCAGGATTCAGCTCTGCCCGCGACCATTCTCGAGTTCACAGTGCAAAACGAGACACGGTCTCAACTGGACATCGAATTGGCTGGCTGGCTCGAGAATGGCGTTTGCCTGAGTTCTGCAACCGAAATGCCGGGGACGCGCCGGAACCAGATCGTCGATCGCGATCAGTTCCTGATGCTGGATTGTGCTGCGGAAGCATTGCCGGTCGCACAACGGGAGGAGAAACGGCCGGATATTGTCATTGATGATTTCGAGCGTTCCACGTACGCGCCATGGAAATCTTCCGGCACTGCGTTTGGGGTTGGACCTGTTGCCGAAGATTCAATGCCGTCCTACCAGGGCAAAATCGGCGCCCATGGAAAACGGCTTGTGAACTCTCACGCTTCGGCTCCGGGGGCAACCGTGGCTGAGAAAGATTCAGCAACGGGCACGCTCATCAGCAGTACATTTGTGATCGAGCGGGATTACATCAACTTCCTTGTCGGCGGCGGCGCTCACGCCGGCAGGACATGCGTGAACCTGCGTGTTGATGGAAACATCGTTCTTTCTGCCACGGGCCGGAATGACAACCGCCTCGGCCCACGCACATGGGATGTTCGCAAATGGGCCGGCAAGACAGCCCAGATCGAAATAGTGGACAACGAATCAGGCGGCTGGGGAAACATTGGGGTTGACAACATTATTCTGAGTGACACACCGGTCGTGCCTTTCACGCCCCTGACAGAACGGGCGGATTACGGGACGATGTGCCTTGCCATTGTTCGTGCCGGTGGTGCGCACGAAGGGCAAAAGGACTTCGCGAGCTGCGTTTTGCCGGAAGGCCAGTTGCCAGACACCGCATTTGCCGAAGGCGGAACAGCGGCGTTTTCGAGGCCGTTTGGCGAGCGGTTGATCGGCTCTGTAGGCAGGCGTTTCGGGCTGGCTGGCGGTGAATCGGCAAAAGTTGTCTTTGTGCTGACATGGCATTTTCCGAACCTCAAGATTGACAGGCTCGGCGATCACAAGGGCCGTTGTTACAGGACGAGGTTTGCTCACGCCCAGGCTGTGTCTGAATACATCGTGGCACAACTGCCACGGCTTTCGGGTCAAACAAAACTGTGGCGGGACACATGGCATGATTCAACGTTGCCGCATTGGTTTCTCGAGCGAACCATGGCTCCCACGTCGCACCTTGCCACAAACACATGCTATTGGCTGGGGAACGGCAGGTTCTACGCCTGGGAAGGAGTTGGTTGCTGCGCGGGCACATGCGCTCATGTATGGCACTACGCGCAAGCCATGTCGCGGTTGTTCCCTGAACTCGAACGAAGTGTCCGCGAAATGGCCGATTACAGTGCGGGCTTTGATGCTGCAAGCGGCCGAATCCGATTCCGCGCCGAACACAATGATCATTGGGCTGTTGATGGTCAGGCTGGCTGCATTTTGCGTGTCTTGCGCGAGCACCAAATGAGTGCTGACGACGCGTTTCTGCGGCGGCTTTGGCCGAAGGTCAAAAAATCCCTCGAGTTCCTCATCAGCAAAGACGACGGCAAAGACGGCATCGTGGACGGTCCGCAGCACAACACCCTTGACGCAGACTGGTACGGTGAGGTCGCCTGGTTGAGCGGCCTTTACCTTGCGGCGTTGCGCGCCGGGGAAGAAATGGCACGTGAAATGGGCGATGCAGAATTTGCAGACCAATGCCGGGCGATCTTCGAGCGCGGCCGGAAAACCGTCGATGAGCGTTTGTTCAATGGCGAGTACTACATACAAAGGCCCGACCCGGCTCGAAAGAGGAGAGTCGGCTCGTACGACGGTTGCGAGATCGACCAGGTTCTCGGCGATAGCTGGGCGTGGCAGGTCGGGCTCGGCCGCATCCTCGACGAAGCGCATGTCCGCAGCGCTTTAAGGTCGCTCTGGCGGTACAATTTTACGCCTGACGTCGGCCCCTACAGGAAAGCGTATCCGGCCGGGCGATGGTATGCGGTTGCGGGCGAGGGCGGATTGCTCATGTGCACCTGGCCGCGCGGTGAAAGCCAGCGTGTGACCGAGAGCTTTGACTTCTACTTCAACGAGTGCATGACCGGGTTCGAATACCAAGTGGCATGGCATTGCATGGCCGAGGGCATGCTTCTGGAAAGCTTGGCGATCACCCGCGCCATCCATGATCGTTACCATGCTGTGCGCCGGAATCCATGGAACGAAGTCGAATGCGGTGACCACTACGCCCGCGCAATGGCGGCTTACGGAGTGTTCCTTGCCGCTTGCGGGTACGAGCATCACGGGCCCAAGGGGCACATCGGATTTGCGCCGCGGCTCCGGCCGGAGAACTTCAAGTGCGCGTTTACCGCCGCTGAAGGCTGGGGGTCGTTCACCCAGCAAATCTCAAGAGACCGCCAACGTGCCGAGATTGACCTGAGGTACGGCAGACTCAATTTGCGCACTTTGAGCCTCGGAGTGGTTGGGGACCGCGAACCCGGCCGAGCCGAAGCAACCGTGCGTGGTTCAAGAATCAACGCTCGGACGGAGTACTCCAAGGGCAAAGCCGTAATTCGCTTTGATCAACCGGTCGTATTGAATGCCGGTGACAAGCTCACGCTGGTCTTGGAAATGTGACCGGCCCGCCACCGGCGGAAACCAACACCCAGTCGGATTTCCGGGTTAAGACTCGCGCGGCGGGAGTCTCTTCGGGATCGGAACCCGGTCCAGCACAGCGTGACGAGGCAAGCCGTCTTGCATCGGAATCGGCAGTTCACCCTGGATCAAAGGCTTGGCGTATTCGACAAAATGTTCATTTGGGAGGAACCCGTCTTCGCTGATCCATTCTCGCGGGACGAGACGCTCGACATTTGCAATGTCTTTCAATTCCTGAAGCGCAGTGGTGCAGCGGTAGGGCTGGTTGCTCTCGCGTTCGAGCTTGACCATGTAACCGCTCTTGCCTTCGACGGCGACCCTGACAGCTTTTTCGCCGCAGGCGACGGCTTCCTCGATGTCAGTTGCGCTGGCGAAATGCGCGGCAGATCGCTGGGCGTAGCCGAGTTTGACCGTGCGGGCCTTTATGTTGAGCTTCTTTGAAACGATTTGCGCGAGCCGCTCCGCCGCCCCGGAAAGAAGTCCGTGCCCGAATGGGTCGATTTGGGTCGTGTCAAGGCCGATTCTGTTGCCAGCGGCATCTTTGATTCCTTCGGCGACAACGACAATGCAGTATTTTAACGCGGAGATTGTTTCCTTGACCTTGGTGACAAACCTGTCTTCGTCGAAAGCCACCTCTGGCAACAGAATTATGTGGGGCGCACTGGCCGGATCACGCTTGGCGAGGACGGTGCCGGCGGCGATCCAACCGGTGTCTCTTCCCATCACCTCGATCAGGCAGCAAGCGCCGTCGTCTGTGGCCATGCTGCCGATGTCAGCGGCGACTTCCATCACAGTAGCGGCGTTGTATTTGATTGTGGACCCGTAGCCCGGGCAATGATCGGTGTTGGCCAGGTCGTTGTCTATTGTCTTTGGTATTCCTATGACGCGCATTTCCCAGCCGCGTTTTACGGATTCTTCATGCACTTTGAAAGCGGTGTCCTGAGAATCATTGCCGCCGATGTAAAAGAAATACCTGATGTTGTGCGCCTCGAAGACCTTGAACAGCCGGTCCACATCGCGGGCGGCCTGCTCGGGCTTGTTTTGGAAATCGATTTTGTACCGGCAAGTGCCAAGGGCCGCCCCTGGGGTGAACTTGAGAGCTTCAATCGTCGCGCGTTTTTCCACCTCGAGATCGATGAAATCCTCGTTCAACACCCCGAGGATTCCATTCAGAGCGCCGTACACGACAGGCACCGGCTCGTCGTCAGCATCAGATTCCTGGGGGAACAGGTCCGGGTATCTTCCGGCTTCCTGTATCACACCGGCCAAGCTTCCGTTAATCACCGCCGTCGGGCCGCCCGACTGTGCTACCAGCATTCTACCTATGAGATTTGCCATGTTTTGACTTGCTCCACACGTGCTGAATCCAGTGGCACCTGCCCCGCTGGGTCACAAGTGCAAATGCACTGAACTTCAACCTGCCAATAGATTCGTCCAATGTCAAAGATGAATTCTCGGCTGCGATGAAAATGCGGCACATCTCAGATTTGTCGATTTTGACACCGCGGCAAATGGAACGGGCGAGGGTTGATGCGCGTCATGGCACCGAATGCTTGGCCGGTTTGAGTCGGAGTTTTGACGGATGGAATTTTGTTGTTGCAAGGAGGCCGACCGGCGCTTATGGTTAGTTCGGATTTCGTAGAACAATGAATGTGGCAGCGCCGCCACCGTTCAGACGCCCCAAATTAAAAGGGGAACAGAGGGGGTTTGCCTTGCTGGAACTTCTGGTGGTGGCGGTGATCATCGCAATTCTGCTGGCCCTGCTGCTGCCTGCCCTGTCAACCTCAAAAGCAAGAGCCGAAGGGCTTTATTGCATGAAGAACCTGAAGCAGCTTCAAATGGCATGGGCAATGTATGCTGACGATCACCAAGACCATTTGCCCGGGGTGCTGATGGGCTCCACACCGGGATCAGGAGTCTGGGTGTCGGGGTGGCTCGACTTCAGCAGCAGCCCCGATAACACGAACACACTTTACTTGACAGACCGGCGGTTTTCACAGTTGGCGTTTTACGACGTGCCGGCAGCATGTTACCGATGCCCTGCGGACCGCAGTCTTGTTTCAATTGGCGGTTCGTTGTATCCGCGCGTCCGCAGCGTATCCATGAACTGCTGGATGAACTACATCGGCTCAATCCCCATCGGACAAGACCGGTACAAGGTTTTTCGCAGGATAACCGACATCACCGAACCGCCGCCCCAACGCGCGTGGGTGTTCATGGACGAGCGTGAAGACAGCATAAACGACGGTCTTTTCCAGACCGATCTCAAGGCGCGCGGCAAAGTGGCGCGAATTGTTGATTATCCCGCCAGCCATCACAATCGAGCCGCAGGGCTCTCATTTGCAGACGGACACGTGCAGATCAAACGTTGGCTGGACAAACGCACCACCCCGGAACTGCGACCCAGCCAACCGATCCCCCTCGGCGTTCTTTCACCAGACAATCCTGATGTGGCATGGCTGCAGGAGCATTCGAGCAGCCCGATTGCGGAGTAACGGCAGCGTTGCCGGACCGTTGGAATCCCCGTTCTGCTGAATCTGCGTAAAACAAACTTGGCGAGGCTCCGTGTCAGACCGACCATGCATGCTGTGCCATAATGCCCAATGGGCGATCGCTGCTATCTGTGCGCGGCCGCCTCGCCAAAATGCGGCCGATTTGCGGCCACTCTGTTTCTGCGCAAAAAATGCCCAGATAATGACAAATTGAGTGGAGTTGGCAACGTGCCGTGGTAACATGCTGATAGCGACGTGCGTTGGAAAGTTCTCTGAGGAAGGACGAACCTGCGGCGTCATTTATTGATTATGGAAAGCAAAACTGGTGTCCGGCAGGAAACCTCGGGCTCCAAGGTTCGCGAAAGCGCAAGTGAGGACAAGCGCTTTAAGATTCTGGAAACTCAGATGAAGCGATACCAGTATCGGCAAGATTCGCTCATCGAGGTATTGCACAAGGCCCAGGACCTGTTCGGGTATTTGGATGATGAAGTTCTGACTTTTGTGGCGCAGCGGCTCAAGTTGCCACCGAGTCGCGTTTACAGCGTGGCAACTTTCTATCACCTTTTTACGCTGAAGCCGCAGGGCCAGCACACGTGCGTGGTTTGCATGGGGACAGCGTGCTATGTGAAGGGCGCAGACAAGGTGCTTGCTGCATTGGAACACGATTTGGGAATAAAGGCTGGTGAAACCACGTCTGACGGCAAAGTTTCACTTGTGACGGCACGCTGCATTGGCGCCTGCGGGCTTGCCCCAGCGGTCGTTTACGACGGCAAGGTGGCCGCGCGGCAATCGTCTGATGATGCGTTGGGCGTGACTCGGCAATGGAGGGAACATGCTACTGGCGGATCTCATACGCATTAAAGAGCAGGAGCTGGCGGGTCGGAAACCGTTCGTACTGCGCGTCTGCATGGCAGCGGGCTGCGTTTCATCCAACGCCGAAGCTGTCCTTGCGGCCCTTGACAGGGCGGTCAAAGACGCCGGACTGGAGTCTCAAATCGAGGTGCGGCCGGTGGGGTGTTTGCGTTTGTGTTGCGAGGGCCCGCTTGTGGCGGCCGACCCGGACGGCAAACTGTACAAGAAGGTCAGCCCCGAAGACGCCGTGTCTGTAGTGAAAGCGTTGCAGGGCGAACCGGCGCCGGTGCGCACCGGCGATTTGCGCGAGCCGTTCTTCGAAAAGCAGTTCAGCATCGTGCTTGGCAACAGCGGCCTGATCGATCCGGAACGGATCGAGTCGTACATTGCGGCAGATGGTTACATTGCCCTGCGAAATGTTCTGCGGGACATGAGTCCGGCCGACGTGATTTCGGCGATTACCAAGAGCGGCTTGCGCGGAAGGGGCGGCGCTGGTTACCCCACCGGCTTGAAATGGTCAACAGTCGCCAAAACAAAGAGCACGCGCAAGTTTGTGGTGTGCAACGGGGACGAGGGTGATCCGGGGGCTTTCATGGACAGGAGCGTGCTCGAGAGCGACCCGCACCGTGTGATCGAGGGAATGATCATTGCCGGATACGCGGTTGGGGCGCAACAAGGTTTCATCTACGTGCGCGCCGAATACCCGCTGGCGATCAAACGGCTGCAAACGGCTATAAAACAGGCAAGGCAGTTCGGGTTGCTTGGCAGCAACGTGCTCGAGTCGCCCTTCAGCTTCAACATTGACATCAGGATTGGCGCCGGCGCGTTTGTCTGCGGCGAGGAAACAGCGTTGATGGCGTCCATCGAAGGGTTGCGCGGAAATCCACGGCCGCGTCCACCGTTCCCAGCGGAGAGCGGGCTCTTTGGCGAGCCCACCTTGATAAACAACGTCGAGACTTTTGCCAACGTGCCGCCAATCATTCTGCAGGGGCCTGAATGGTACGCCAGCATCGGCACAGAGAAAAGCAAGGGGACAAAAGTCTTTGCGCTTGCGGGGAAAATAACTCGGACCGGCCTGATTGAAGTGCCGATGGGCATCAAGCTCCGCGAGATAGTGGAAGAGATAGGCGGCGGCGCGCCGGAAGGCGCCAAGATCAAGGCTGTCCAGACCGGCGGGCCATCCGGCGGCTGCATACCCGCCAGCGAACTGGACACGCCGGTCGATTACGAGTCGCTCACAAAGCTCGGCTCGATCATGGGATCGGGCGGGATGATCGTGATGGACGACACCACGAACATGGTCGATGTGGCGCGGTTTTTCATGGATTTTTGCGTGGACGAATCGTGCGGGAAGTGCATCCCATGCCGCGCCGGCACGGTGCAAATGCACCGTTTGTTGACCAAGATCCTGAACAGGCAGGCGACGGAGAGCGATCTGAAAACGCTTGCAGAACTGTGTGAACTGGTGCGGAGCACGAGCTTGTGCGGTTTGGGGCAAACCGCGCCCAATCCGGTCCTGAGCACGTTGCGGTTTTTCAGGTCCGAGTACATCGAGTTGTTGCAGCCCACAAAGCCATCGCCCGAATGCGCTTCAACAGCCGAGAAGAAGGGCGCTCCGGCAGACAACAAACAGGTTGATGGACGTTGAGCCATGGCAGCGAAAACACTCACAATCGACGGCCAATTGGTCAGCGCTGAAGAAGGGCAGACAGTGCTGGATGCGGCGCGCGACGCGGGAATTCACATTCCGACGTTGTGTCATTTGAACGGCATCCAGGACATCGGAGCGTGCAGGCTGTGTCTTGTCGAGATCACAGGCAGCCCGAAGCTTTTGCCTGCGTGTGTCACCAAGGTGCAGGAAGGCATGGAGGTGCAAACCTCGAGTGACCGGCTCCGGCGTTATCGAAGGATGATTTTGGAGCTGTTGCTGGCCGAGCGCAACCACGTGTGTTCAGTCTGTGTGTCCAACGGCCATTGCGAACTGCAAACCCTCGCAGCCGAGCATGGCATTGATCATGTGCGGTTCGAATATTTGAGCCCGAGGCTGGAGGTTGATCTGTCGCATCGGTTGTTTGGGATGGACCACAACCGTTGCATATTGTGCACAAGATGCGTGCGGGCGTGTTGGCACGTCGAAGGCGCCGGCACCAAGAACGTCGCCGGCCGCGGCATTCAGTCGAGGATCATATCGGACCTGAACCAGCCATGGGGTCAATCCGAGACATGCACAGCCTGTGGGAAATGCGTTGCCGCGTGTCCGACCGGCGCCCTTTTCAACCGCGGTGCCACGGTTGCCGAAATGCAACGTGATCGGACCCGCCTCGAGTACATCGTGACTGCACGGGAGAAAAGTCAATGGATCGTTTGAGACTTGCCACAGTTTGGTTTGCGGGATGTTCCGGCTGCCACATGTCGTTCCTTGACATGGACGAATGGCTTGTGGAACTGGCGCGTTTCGCGGATGTCGTTTATTCGCCTTTCGTTGATCACAAGCAATACCCGGAGAATGTGGACGTTTGCCTTGTAGAAGGTGCGATTGCCAACACCGACAATCTCGAATTGCTGTGCCGGGTCCGCGCGCGAACGCGGACTTTGGTTGCGTTTGGCGATTGCGCGATCACAGGCAACGTATCGGCAATGCGCAATCCGCTCGGGAGCGCAAATCACGTTCTCCGGCGGGCGTATCTTGATCCCGGCAACCTGAGGCCCGCCCTGCCCGCTGAACCGGGTGTGGTCCCGCGGCTTTTGGACCGTGTCCTGCCAGTGCACCAGGTTGTGCTGGTCGAACATTTTCTCCCCGGCTGTCCGCCATCGGCGCCGCAGATCAGGCAGTTTTTGGAAAACCTGTTTGCCGGCCATGGTCAGTCAGGTGAATGTGCAAAAGTCCGGTTCGGCTGATTCAAATACCGATTAATCACCCTTTCCCGGCGATCATACTCACATGCCCAGACAGATAACAATCGATCCTGTAACACGCATCGAAGGCCACGCCAAAATCACAATCCAACTCGATGAGGCTGGCAACGTCGATAATGTACGATTTCATGTTGTTGAGTTTCGGGGTTTTGAACGATTTTGCGAAGGCCGACCCTTCGCCGAAATGCCCGGCATCACAGCACGCATTTGCGGCATCTGCCCGGTGAGCCATCTGCTCGCTTCAGCCAAAGCGTGTGACCGCATACTTTCGGTAGATATTCCGCCTGCAGCCGAGAAGCTGCGGCGCATGATGAACCTCGGACAGATAATACAATCCCACGCATTGAGTTTCTTTCACCTGAGCGCACCCGATTTCCTGCTGGGATGGGAACAACCTCCCGAACGGCGAAATCTGTTCGGGCTCGTGGCCGCAGAACCCGAGTTGGCGCGGCGTGGAATAAGGCTTCGCCAGTTTGGCCAGGAGGTCATCGAGACCTTGGGCGGCCGCAAGATTCACCCGGCATGGGCAGTGCCGGGCGGAGTAAGGAACGCGCTTACCCCGGCCGGACGCGACGCGCTCAAGGCGCGTTTGCCAGAAGCAAAGGAATCGGCCCTGATGGCCCTCGAGCGTTTCAAGAAGGTCCTCAGCACGCACAAGCAGGAACTGCAGGTGTTCGGCAATTTTCCAAGCCTGTTTCTTGGCTTGGTCACCCCAAACGGAACATGGGAGCATTACGACGGCCACCTCTGCGTGATGGACAGCGTCGGGAACGTGATATGCGACTTTGCTGATCCAGCGCAGTACGGCAGCATCATCGGCGAAGCCGTCGAAACTTCATCGTACCTGAAATCTCCGTACTACAAACCGCTCGGTTATCCCGGCGGCATGTACCGGGTCGGCCCCTTGGCGCGGCTGAACATTGCCCGGCAGATGGGCACTCCACTGGCGGACAAGGAACTGTCGCATTTCAAGACCCTTGGCTGTGGTGCAGTCAATGCGTCGTTCATGTACCATTATGCGCGTTTGATCGAAATTGTTGCGTGCATTGAACGCCTTGAAGGAATGCTGGATGATTCTGATCTTCTGGGCACCCGGTTGCGAGCCGACGCAGGCGTCAATTCGCTCGAGGGCATCGGCGTGAGCGAAGCCCCACGCGGCACATTGTTCCATCACTATAACGTGGACGAAAAAGGCGTCGTGAGGAAAGTCAACCTGATCATCGCCACCGGCCAAAACAACCTCGCCATGAACCGGACAGTCGCACAAATAGCGCGTCATTACCTGACCGGCTCCACTATTTCCGAGCCAATGCTGAACCGAATCGAAGCCGGCATCCGCGCCTTTGATCCATGCCTGAGCTGTTCGACGCACGCCGACGGCCGAATTGCGCTGGGGGTTGTTTTGTTGGATGCAACGGGGAAGGTCTTGGACGAGGCAAACCGGCTGTGACCATGACGCAAGACCGCGCCGCACAGGAGCAGGTTCTACTCGTCGGTTACGGAAATGAATTGCGCGGCGACGACGCCGTTGGGCTCCACGTGGGACGATCAATCGAGGCTTTGCGCCTTCCTGGAGTGCAGGTCCATCTCTGTCCACAACTGACACCTGAACTGGCAGAGTTGCTTGCGGGGGCGAAAACGGTCGTTTTTGCAGACGCTGCTGCTTCGGGCCGACCCGGCACAGTTGAATTGTGTCCCCTCTCACATCGGCCGGAATCGGCCTCATTCCATCACGCACTCTCGCCGGGCGCACTCGTGCAGTTGTGTGAAGCTGCCTTCGGGCATCGTCCCGACGCTTTCATTTTGCGAATTCACATCTCACGGTGCGACTTTGGTGTCGAGCTCAGCGGTGAGGCGCAACAGGGCGTTGCAAGAGCTGTGGCCTTGTTCACGGAATTCTGTTCCGTTAGCTCCATGCGCGAAATGCGAAAGTCTTTCTCCTGATTACGGCGTGCCGGGGACGCCGCGATCATTCGGTTGCGGCTGCGCGGCACTGCGTTACGTGTCGGTTGGAGTGTCGTCCCAATTGTTATCGGGCGCATATCCGCACAACCAATTGAGAGCGAAATGGCGTTCCCTCGTTATCGAAGCAACCTCGTTCCATTCCGCCCGGGTCAGATTCCGGTATGCTTTGCCTTTGGCCGGGAGGTCATCTTCGATGCAAGAAGGAATAAGGCCCGCCAGTGCGCCATTGAGAGCCTCCAGCCGGACGACGTCGTCAAAGCTGCAAAGTCCTGCTGCCTTCAACTGGCGGTCGTCGGGAAATGTGTCACCCCGCTCAATCAACTCTCTGGTGCGGCTGCGCCAGTGCCAGAACTCGGCGATCTCACGCGCGCGATCGATATCTTCACGCGGCCGGAGTTGGGCTGACTTAATGAATGTGGTTGGATCGTCAGACGGTATCAGCTTGAGGAGCTCGGGGCTGGCCTCCATGTCGAAACCCAGCAGTTCCGGTATCATGCCAAGCGCCCATAACATGACGTGGACTGCTTCCAATCGCCAAGACGCGTCAATCTGCTGTTGCTCGGTCAGAGTGACGATTGTGGATTCAGAGAATGTTTTCTCGGAAGGGGACATGTGCTCCCACAGTCCGGTCTCGCGTAGGCCCGCCCAGAACTCGTCGCGCATGGCCTCGCACCGCTGCTCAAACTCGTCTTTCTCAGAATCGCCCCATTGAGCGATCATTTCTCGGGGCACGTCGCGTGTCGGGGCGACCATCGACCATGTCACAACGTGCTTGAGCACGACCGTTCGCCGGGCAACGTCAGCCGCTGTCGGCCGTGAGTCTTGCTTTTTTGATGACATAAAACAAATAAGCTGACGGTTGGACCCGTCGGCCCTTCGGCGTGGCGCATGTTTGGCCATTGTTGCCTGCCCCCCGGGCTTGCTGATCGCCGGCCAACGGATCATTCAGACAACTGCCAGTCTCGCCCAAGGCGCCGATGCGGTCAACTCCTCCGTATCCGCTTCCCTGGCCGCCAGTAAGGCGGTCACCACGGTGCATCCTTTCGAAGACGCAAATAGAGTGCCAGGCACTTTGTTTGGGTGTGGACCCAAATAGAGTGCCAGGCACTTTGTTTGGGTTGCGTTTAAGCAATAGAATGACAGACACACCATGTCCCCAGGCAGTTCACACCCAGCCCCGGAGGGGCGGCATCAAACCCGCCGCGGGCGTGGCATCGCCCAAAGTGCGGGACGACCGATCGCTGCCACAGTTCCGCGTTTAAGCGGAAATGAACAACTCTATGCAAGGGTTCATGCACGGCATGGCTCGCTGTCCCCAGCGAGCCGGATTGAGGGCATGTGCTGAGGCATTCGGCGCGCCGGGGACGGCGCGCCCTACCGTTGATGAAATCTTGCGTAAGCGAAAACAACGTGCCTGACACCATATTTGCGTCTTTGTCGGCTGTGCGTCGGTGGGACGGGGCAGGTACTGAATCAATTCATTTGCCGGCGGATTGATTTCCGAGGGGGGAAGCGGTCGCTGAGCGGCCACATTTGAGCGAGGCGGGGAAGGCGGCGAGAGCGGGGATCACCAGTTGGACGTCATGGCACCGCATGCTTGATCGGTCTGAGGCGGAGCCTCGCTAACGGCACCGTGACAAACGGCAAACCGGGTGTTTTGTCCGGTTGGGTTTGCAATCACGGCCATATTGGTTACGTTTGGTTTATGCGCACAGAGGTCTATGACCACGCGGTGGCGGGGCACTGGGACGGAGCGTTCGACGAGAACGGATTCCAATACTGGGTGGAAGGATTGCGGGAGCATCTCAATCGGCCCGCGGTGGACCTTGGTTTGGTGTTCATGAGCACGGCCTATCGCAGGCACGCAGCCGCAGTTCTGGAAATCCTTCGCGTTCACGGTCACATTCGGCTTCTGGCCGGATGCTCGGGTGCGAGACTGATTTCAGGCTCGGAGGAAATCGAAGACAAGCCGGGCGTGGTTGTTGGGCTCCATAATTTGCCTGGAGCGGAATTGAAGGCGTGCCGTTTTGTTCAGGCCCAGGTTGAAGAATGCGAAGGCGAGGATTACTGGCGTGGCCAAACAGGCGTTGAGCCCGATGAAACAAACGGCTGGCTGGTGTTCGCGGACCCGTTCACTTTGGATTCCGAGACATGGCTTGCACAATGGAACAGGGCGTTTTTTCCCGTGCCGACCGTTGGCGGGCTCGCGAGCGGTGGCGACCAGCAAACTGGCACGCAAGTGTATTTGAATGGGGCAGTGTACGATGAAGGAGGAGTTGCGGTTTCGGTGGGCGGCGGAGTGCGGATCGAGGCTCTTATATCTCAAGCCTGCACGCCAATTGGCCAACCATGGACAATCACCAAGGCCGATGGCAATTACATCCTTCAGATTGGCAATCGCCCGGCGTATCAGGTTCTTGTGGAGACTTTCAATGCGCTGCCACGCGAACAAAAAAAGCTGGCTGAGGGCAATCTGCTCGTCGGGTTTGTTGCCGACGAATACAAGGACGAATACTGCCGGGGCGATTTCCTTGTCCGCAATCTGCTGGGGGGCGACCCGCAATCGGGTGTGATTGCTGTGGGCGCAAGAGTGCGGCCGGGACAGTCTTTGCAGTTCCAGTGCCGTGATCCGGTGGCAGCAAGCGCGGACATGAACGCTCTGTTGCAACGTGCCCGGCATCGTTTGGGTGACACCGAAGTTTATGGTGCGTGCCTTTTCAGTTGTGCCGGGCGTGGCAGCGAGTTTTTCGGGTTCAACAACCACGACGCCAGCCTTGTTCAGCAGCACCTTGGGCCTGTCGCGCTGACAGGATTCTTCTGCAATGGAGAAATCGGCCCGGTCAGCGGCCGTGCCTGTTTGCATGGGTACAGTGCTTCCCTTGCATTATTTGCGCAGCAGTGAACGACCAGGTTCATCCCACCCGATCCAACGCGGAAAGCTTGATCTTCGAGCTGAAGTCGCTCGTCGAAAGGTTCGATTTCCGCTCCTGGTTCCCCAAAGACCAACCGGTGGAAGTCGAGCTCGGCAGCGGTGATTCCGGGTTCATAGTCGAGCGCGCACGGTTGAATCCTGGTCGAAACTTTGTTGGGGTTGAGCGATTGCTGGGCCGGCTCCGCAAGCTGGACCGCAAAGGGCGGCGTCTAGGGCTGACAAATCTGCGAGGGGTGCGAATTGAGGCCGCATATTGCCTCGAGTATTTGCTCCCGCTGGGAAAGGTTGAGTGTCTGCACGTGTATTTTCCCGACCCATGGCCAAAACGCCGCCATCGGCACCGACGCCTTGTCAACGAACGGTTCCCTTCCCTTGCAAGGCGGGTTTTGGTGCCGGGCGGGCGCATTTATCTGCGCACCGATGACACGGACTATCTCGAACAGATGCGGTCCGTGTTTGCTGCCAACGCTGAATTCAGGGAATGCGAAACGCCCGATGACATCGCCCATATGACAACTGAGTTCGAGCGCGAGTTTTTGGCTGCGGGCAAACGGGTTTGGCGCCTTGCCTACCAGTGCATCTCAAATGTCGATCACAGGACCGTTTCCACCATCTCTGTCAACAGGGCGGCCGTGTCGTCCGCGCCTCTGCCAAATGATCCTGCTGCGGGTCCTTCCAGTGAGAAGGTTCACTCCAAGTGAAACAAGGCTGATCACAAGCCCGCCCCAGAACGCCGCGCCAAAGGTCTCGACATGGAACGTGCGAACCAGTTGCCCAACTGCGTATAGCAGCAATGCGTTGATCAGCAGAACAAACAGCCCAAGAGTGTAAACAACCAGCGGCAGAGAAATAAGGAGCATTATTGGCCGGACAAATGCGTTCAGCAGCCCCAGCAACAGAGATGCAACCGCCACACCCGCAAAAGTGTCGTAGCCAATTCCCGGCACAATATTGGCAGCCACCAAAACCGCCAGTGTTGTGACTATCCAGCGCTGAAAAAAAGATGTCATGCGAAGACTCCCGGCAACAGGCAAACGCCCCGGCTTGAAACCATCGCCAATACCATAGACCCCGGCCGTCCCGGACACAAGCTCCTGATCGAAGAAGAATCCATGGCAGCCGAATGCGGGCAGGTGAATGAGCACTGCCTGTCGGCCTTCGCATGCCCGATTCCGGTGTCGTCGCCGAAGACGTTTCGTGCGGCCCAATGTGCGGCGTTTCCGGACCCGCGTGGCCAGCAAGCCTCCGACCGATGAGACAACGTACAATGTGCCGGGCTCGATGTTCCTCCGTCTGATTAAACAATGTGCCAGGCACGATGTTTTTGTGGTGTGTTCCGGCAGATTTCGGTGTGCCGGCGAGGTTCCCGGGCTAAAGCGGTTTGAGCACCTTCAGTTTTGCCAGAATCAGAATCAGCGCCGTATATGCGAGGGCCACGGCGATGTCCTTGGCGATTTCCTTGCGCGAAAAGGCGGGTTTTGATCCTGTGGCCAATTCAGTTGCGCCGCGCCTGAGGAGTATCAGGCCCACCACGTTGGTCATCCAATAGCCCGCGACAAAAGCTGCTGTGAACGCTTTTGGCCAGACGGCGCCAACCAGCCATGCAAACCCGAGTGCCAGTGGGACGTTGACGAACAGATCGTTCCACCACGACAGCGGCGAGAGCATGAAACCAATCGATGCGATCAAACCGCTCCTGAATATGCGCTTCCATCTTGTCCCCATGGCCTACGCGCGCCTTGCCTGTTTCACCTGGAGAGGAATTGCAGCGAGAAGCTGATCGCCAAGCGTAATGTTGATTGCGTAATGCCCCTCGCGCGAGAACTGCAGATGCTGAATGTTGACGATGAAGTTGCGGGAAAGCTGGAAAGCGTCCGGTGGGATTACGACCTCGAAAGGTATCTCGACGGGCATCATTATTGGTTTGCCATCTTCGTCCACGAAGCACAACCGCAGCATGTGCTTCCCCTCGTCGCCGCGGTCGAATACCACTCGGAGCGCGACTGCACAGTGCGGGTGCACCGCCGGCAGTCCGCCAACGATGATCGTGTCGAAAGTCCCCAACAGATTGAGTTTGCCGCCGTAATCTGTGGCAGCGTCGCACAACACAGCTATTTGAAGGTTCATGGAACAGTTTTGGGACCAAGTTGAACATCAAACTGCCAATTGTTGGCGTCACTGCCCAGTAAAATAATTAGGGCCGGGTTGATGAACAAGCCCGGCCCCATCGATTCGTGCCCGTCAGAGCAATCCGCTGATCAGACCGATCAGACCAGCCCCTGGTCGAGCATTGCGTCGGCGACCTTGACGAAACCCGCAATATTTGCGCCCACGACAAGATTGCCAGGTTTGCCGTACTCGGCGGCTGTATCGAAGGCGTTTTTGTGAATGGTGGTCATTATGTGACGAAGGCGGGCGTCCACCTCTTCGCGTGTCCATGGAAGCCGCATCGAGTTCTGCGCCATTTCAAGACCCGATGTCGCAACACCACCGGCGTTTGCGGCCTTGGCGGGGCCGAACAGGATTCGTCTTGCCAGGAACTGCTGGATGGCTTCGGGTTCAGAAGGCATATTGGCAGCTTCAGCAACCAATGTGCACCCGTTATCGAGAAGCGTCTTGGCATCTTCACCGCTGATTTCGTTTTGTGTCGCGCAAGGGAACGCGCAATCGCATTCGATTCCCCATGGCCGTTTCCCGGGGAAATACTTGACGCCGAATTTTTCCGCGTATTCCCTGATTCGACCGCGGCGGACATTCTTGAGGTCCATGATCCAAGCGAGCTTTTCCTCATTAATGCCGTCCTTGTCATGGACGAATCCGTCAGAGTCGGACATGGTGACTACTTTGGCGCCGACGTGGATGAGTTTTTCAACCGTGTACTGGGCGGCATTGCCGGAGCCGGAGACGGTGCAAACCTTGCCTTCGAGGGTCTCGCCTCTCGTCTTCGCCATCTCAAGCGCAAAGTAAACACAGCCGTAACCCGTGGCTTCGGGCCTGATGAGAGAACCGCCCCAATTCAATCCTTTGCCTGTGAGAACGCCGGTGAATTCATTTGCGAGCCGCTTGTACTGACCGAACAGGTAACCGATTTCACGTGTGCCTACACCAATATCCCCGGCAGGCACGTCAGTGTCAGGTCCCACATGCCGGAACAACTCGGTCATGAACGACTGGCAAAACCGCATGACTTCATTGTCACTTTTGCCTTTCGGGTCAAAGTCCGACCCGCCTTTTGCGCCGCCCATGGGCAGCGTTGTGAGCGAGTTCTTGAAGACCTGCTCGAAGGCGAGGAATTTCAGAATACTCAAACACACGGTCGGGTGAAAACGCAGCCCGCCCTTGTAGGGCCCGATCGCACTGTTCATTTGAATCCGAAAACCGCGATTGATCTGGAACTGTCCCTTGTCGTCCTGCCATGGCACGCGGAAGATCACGACGCGTTCTGGCTCGACAATGCGCTCCAAGATTCTTGCGTCGCGGTATTTCTTGTGCCGTTCAATCACGGGCTCGATCGATTCGAGCACTTCGGTAACTGCCTGAAAGAATTCCGGTTCGCCCGGATTACGTTTTCGAACTATCTCGAGTGTATCTTGTATGACGCCCATGGTTTGACTTCTGTTTGATTGTTGTTGCAACGTGCAGGTCAAAAAGCGCGGCTCACGCGAATGGAAAGCGCCGTTGGTTGCTCTGGGTCATGACGCCGCAGGCGGCGCATGCTCGAGCAACTGCTTCGGCATTGAACCGTGGCATGTTGCATGAATCGATATCGATTGGACCACGCCGAGTGAATTAAGTCTATCGAATTATTATCATTAAGATAAGCTATAAGTCCGAATTTATGTTGGTGACCGCCATGAAGCAGTGCTCATGACCGGTGTGGCTGGAACCTAGAACTGTCAAGGCGCCACCATGCCGCCCGGAGTTTCGGAGTTTCGGAGCTTCAAGGTTTCCGGCTGTCAACGCGCTGCTGGGCCTGTGATACCTCTGCTGTTCGACAGCCTGCAGGGCAATCATACCGTCTCCGGCGGAACGCTGAGACCTCGTCGCTCGTCGGCCGACGGACGAAACACTTCCTGATGGTCCATTCCGGTGAAATCTGCGGGCTCACGATGCGTTTATTGATGTTCGAGTGGGGTGCGGCACGCTGGGGGTGACACATAACAAGACGACGCAACAGCTCTTCAGCCGGACGGGGTTGGGAAGGGTTTGGGAGTGTCACCGGTGCAACCTGTTGAAATATTAGACGTAATTTTGTTTGACAATCGAAGTTATTATGCTAGATAAGCTCGCCCGCGCGCCTCCAGAGCCGGTCTGAGTGCGGCGGATGGTGGCAGCGACAGGGTCGGGATACATGAGAATAGTGGAAAAGGGCCGATTGTTCGGACTCTGTCCGGTGACTGCAGTGTCAGTGTTGTTTACAGTCACTTGTGCAGGTGCGGTTTACACTTGGAAGGGCAACGGAGTGGAATGGGCCAAGAATTCGCACTGGTCCCCAACAGGCGTTCCTACTGAACTGGACTATGTGGTTTTCAGTGCCGCCCCACGAAAGGATCCGTTCGTGAACGCGAACTCTGCTGCAGCGGCAATCAATTTCGCCGCGGGTGTCAGGACCATGACAATCTCGGGGACTGTTTACACTCTTGGCATGCTCTTAGGTATGACCAACAACTCGGTCAATAAGCAAATCATCAATGCGCCTTTGAACTTGACCGGGTCGCAGGAATGGAAAGCTGCAGCGGGCGATTTTTCGATTGGTGGCGCCGCGAACCTGAATGGCAACATGCTAACCGTTTCCGGCGACCATGATACAACGATAAACGGAAGCATCAGCGGCACTGGTGGCATCATAAAAAACGGGAGTGGCACCCTCAGCCTGACCGGAAACAACAGCTTCAGCGGCCCCATAAGCATCAACGGCGGGACTTTGGCATTGAACTCCGCGGATGCGATTCGGAACGTGCCGAGCATCACTGTCAATGCCGGCACGCTCTTTCTGGGGGGGGATGGCGACTGGGCCGAAAGCTCGGCAGTGATCCGTCTAGTCGGAGGGGATTTGCAGATCAGTGATGGGAGTGACGGGTTTGGGGAGCTGGAGATTTCGGATCACTCTCAGATCAAGCTGAAGCCCGGTGGGACCGCAGCGCGTCTCAGATTTGCACGCGCGAATTGGACTGGCGGCAGCCTGACCATATACGGGTGGAGCGGCCAACCGGGACACCCGGGGACGGACGACCGAATTTTCTTTGAAAGCAGGCCGAACAACATTTTCTTGATCTATGTCACGTTCGACGGTTTCGACCCGGGCGGGATGGTTCTCGAAGCCGGCGGTTCATGGGAGCTGGTGCCGGTTCCGGAAACGTCCGATTACGCTTTGATTGTTGGGCTGGGGCTGTTTGGGTTTGCTGTTCACAGGCGCCTTGCCACTGTGTGATGTAATAGTGTGCCAGGCTCACAGTTGTCGAGAACGAGCCAGTCGCGGTTTGCAGTACCGCTTTTAGGCGGGAATCTCATGGTTTGACCAATTCCTGAGGTGAGAAGCAGGGCCCGGACTTTGATTGCCCTGAGCCTTCCACACTCTTGTCCGCCGTATTCGTTCAGGACAGAGTGTCGGTGGATCAAAGCCTCCCTGACCGGCAGGTTCGCGCACCGAATGTCCATTTGCTCAACCCCGAAATCTCAGCGGAATGACTCCCCGGGCTTGATTGATCGGCGGGCAGGCGGGATTTCCGGGCGGCCAGCACTTGTTTGACATTCCGGGCCGGTTTGCGCAGTATGCTGGTATGAATGCGAGCGATCGCACGCATGACTTGCCCGGTCCGATGCATCATCCGAATGTTCACGTTCACCGGCATCGCCATTCACATCGGCGCAAGCGTTTTCATTATCGTCCGGAAGCATTGGGCGAGGGCGATTGGGACTGGCGATTGGGACTGGCGATTGGCTGATGTTGGTTTTCGTGAACTGCTCGCCAGAAAGGGTTTGGCGAGGTGGGCGGTGATAGTTCTTTTTGCGGGATTGCCGCTGGCGGGCTTGCAGCTTGCGATATGGTTGCTTGGAAGTGATCGCGTTCACAACTGGCCGCTGGAAAACGGGCCTGATGCTCTGACGCGGTTTGTTCGGTGAACAACCCGATTCTGCCTTCGTGGAAAACCTTTGTGGCCGCGGCGGATTCTGTCGCCGAACGGGGCTTTTGCTTACAAGCGAACCACTTGTTGACCAAACCTGCAATGAACGCTCTTGGGTGGCTGTGATCATTCGATGCGGGCGCAGCGCGTTTGGCCAAATCTGTCCGAGTTCATTCTTGCCAGGTGTGTTTCTCCACAGAGCGCGCCGCGGTGGATGAAGCCGTGTTCTGTTGAATTTTGCCTTGTGCAGTTCGGAAATGATCGCGATAACAACCGCACACGATGAATGTGCTCGAAGATTTGAAGTGGCGTGGTTTGATTGCTGATTGCACGGATGAAGCGGCGTTGACCGCCCGCCTTGCCTCGGGTCCGATCACCCTTTACTGCGGGTTTGACCCGACGGCTGACAGTCTGCACGTTGGGAACCTTGTGCCGTTGCTTGTGCTGAGACGGTTTCAGATTTACGGACACAAACCGATTGCTGTTGCAGGCGGCGCTACAGGGTCGATTGGCGATCCCAGCGGGAAAACTGCCGAACGCCAACTGCTGAGTCTGGAGGCGATAGCGCACAACATCGCTGCAGTCAAAGAACAACTCAAGCGGCTCCTGGATTTTGAGGCCAAGGCCAACCCGGCGCTTTTATTGGACAACGCGGATTGGACGGCCAATGTGCGCTACCTTGATTTTCTGCGCGACATAGGCAAGCACTTTTCGGTCAACATGATGGTTGCCAAGGAAAGCGTGAAGGCCCGGATGGAAGATCGCGAGTGCGGAATCAGCTACACCGAATTTAGTTACATGCTGCTCCAGGCATTCGACTTTTACCATTTGTGCAAGAACCATGACTGTGAACTGCAAATCGGCGGAAGCGATCAGTGGGGCAACATCACCGCCGGGATCGATCTGATCCGCCGCAAGCTTGGCCGCCAGGCGTATGGCCTGACTCAACCTCTGATTACCAACGCAGACGGCTCAAAGTTCGGCAAAACGGTCGCGGGGGCCTTCTGGCTTAGCAGCGCCAAGACCAGTGTGTACCGGTTCTATCAGTACTGGATTCGCACCGACGACCGCGACGTGGTTCGTTACCTGAAATACTTCACCTTTCTCAGCCGCGAGGAAATCGAATCAATCGAAGCACAACACCATCAAAAGCCCGAATCGCGCGTTGCACATCAGGCGCTTGCCATGGCCGTGACGGCAATGGTGCACGGCGACGCAGCCGCTCAGGAGGCAAAGCGTGCCAGCGAAATCCTGTACGGGGGCGAAATTGGAGATATTGACGAGGCGACTTTCACCGAGCTGGCTGCAGAAATCCCAAGCGCGGGCATTGACCGGACTCTGCTGGATGGAGACGGCATGGCGCTGATTGATTTGACTGTCAAGGCGGGCCTTTACGAATCAAAGGGCGCGGCTCGGCGCGAGATGACTGCGGGCGGGTTTTACGTCAACAACGTTCGAGAAACAAATCCGCAGCGCATGATTCGCGGTTCTGATCTGTTGTTTGGCAAACATCTTCTTTTGCGGCGCGGCAAGCGCAATTACCTGCTTGTCACGGCCAAAGCCTGAGCGCGCAGCGCGGCTGGGCTCTCAATTGCAGCCTGCGGTGAACATTTGCCGCGTGCGAATTCGGCATGTTCATGTTAGATGAATTGTCCGAAAACGAAGTGGCGGTGCCATGTCAAATCTTCAAATCAAGAATCGGGAATCCTGCGCGTACGATCTTGTCGCGCTTGGCGAAGTGATGTTGCGGCTCGATCCCGGGGAAGGGCGCATCAGATGCGCTCGCGAATTCAGAGTGTGGGAGGGCGGCGGCGAATACAACGTGGCTCGCGGGCTGCGTCGTTGTTTCGGCATGCGCACAGCGGTTTGTACTGCGTTTGCCGACAATGAGATTGGCCGGTTGCTTGAGGATTTCATTCTTCAAGGCGGGGTGGACACACGGTTTATCAAGTGGGTGCCTTACGATGGTGTGGGACGGACGGTGCGAAACGGGCTGAATTTCACCGAACGCGGTTTTGGGATTCGTGCTGCGCTTGGAGTTCCCGACCGGGGGAACTCGGCGGCCAGCCAGCTTGGTCCGGGCGATTTTGATTGGGACCGGATATTCGGTGAACTCGGTGTGCGATGGTTTCACACCGGCGGCATTTTCGCTGCTCTGTCCGATTCAACTCCGCGGCTGGTGATTGATGCGGTAAGGAAAGCCAAGGAACACGGCACGATTGTTTCGTACGACCTCAATTATCGGCCGAGTTTGTGGAAAAGCATCGGCGGCCGTGCGCGCGCCCAGGAGGTGAACAGGGAGATAGCAAAGTACGTGGATGTGATGCTTGGCAACGAAGAGGATTTCCCCGCCTGCCTCGGTTTTCAGGTGCAGGGATTGGACACGAAATTTCAGAATCTTGATGTGTCTGCTTTCAAGATGATGATTGAAGAGGCTGTGAAGGCTTACCCGAATTTCAGGGTTGTTGCCACAACACTGCGCGTTGCCAAGAGCGCGTCGCGAAACGACTGGAGCGCCATCTGCTGGATGAACAGCCAGTTTTACAAGAGCCGCGAGTACATCGACCTCGAAATCATGGATCGTGTCGGTGGCGGTGACAGTTTTGCAAGCGGGCTCATATATGGCCTTATGACCTCAGCGGACCCGCAATTGGCGGTCGAGTACGGAGCTGCGCATGGCGCCCTTGCAATGACCACTCCCGGCGACACCAGCATGGCCGGCAAGAGCGAGGTCGAAAAGGTAATGGCCGGCGGCAGCCCAAGAGTCGAGCGTTAGTTTGTTAGCGAGGCTCCGCCTCAGACCGGCCAGTCTTGCTGGGGCGTCTTGTTTCGCGGGGCGCTGCCCCGGGGCTGACGGGTCAAGCGCCTTCGGCGCAGCTGGGCGCAGCCGCACCTGGATTCTTGGTCTATTTCAACAACAGTAGAAGCTGTTTGAATTCGGGTGTGCCTGCCCTTTCAAGCAGCTCGAACAGGATCATTTCAGTGGAAACAATCACCGCTCCGGCATTGCGCATCCGTTCCAGACCCAGCTTCCAGTTTTCCGGTGTGCGCGACGAAACTGCGTCACTAACCACGAACACGCGCAGGCCGCGCTCGAGCAAGTCCAGGCATGTCTGCGCAACGCACACGTGCGCTTCAATCCCGCATATGACGAGGTTCGTTGCGCCCATCTTTGCAAAAGCGCGATTGAAACCATCGGCTTCAACGGCGCTGAAGGTGACTTTTTCCAATGGCTTGAATCCATGGAGCGCAGCCGCGACTTCAGGCACGGTTGGGCCGATGCCTTTTGGGTACTGTTCGGTGACAAGGATGTTCCGACCGAGAATTTGCATGCTGCGGATGAGGAGAACGGCGTTCCGGACAACACGCTCCTTTTCAAATATGCTCGGCAACAGGCGCTCCTGAATGTCAATGACAAGGAGCCCGGAGGCACGCCTGTCTATTCGTCTGTAATCGCTGTTCATTTCACGCAGGCAGGGTTTGCTGTTGTTTTGAGTTCTGAGTTCTATGACCGTTTTCAGGGACATTCCGTCGGCTGCTCCTTCTTTGCCCGTTCCATTGTCATGGTGCCATTTTAACGCTGAATGGGAGCGGCGTTGTTTTCCCGGTTGTTCTGCTCTGGCCGGGTGTTTTGCTGAGGCGTTGATTCGGTGCCGCCGGGGAACAAACTCCGCAATGTGTGGAATGGGCGCAACAAGTGCATGAAAAGTCGCGGGACATACACAGGTTCCAGCTCTGGTTTTGCCAAGGTTCCATTTACCTGCAAAATGAAAACCTTGGACAGCGGCGTCAGCGCAAGGCTGATGAACGGCCCGACGAGCGGTGTGGACGCGAGGATTTCGGCTTCGGCCCTGGCATCGACGCGTCCTTCGAGGTCGGTTTTGCCGTGGTAGCGGAGTCTTGCGGGGCCGGCGTCGATTGCGAGCTTGTCGGTGCGCAGGACACTGTTGTCGAGTGTGAAAGTGCCGCTGGCTGACCGTGCTTTTGAATTGCCGAGGCCGGGGATGACAGTGTTCAGGATGGGCGATAATATGCCGAAGATCGGGAGGTCCCAAAGCGAACCGTCGCGCATTTCGATGTCGCCGTAACCGCTCCATGTGCGCACGTCTGAGGCGTGCCCGTTGATCACATTGAAATTGGCCGAGACGGTGCCTTCAATGTTGGCGGGATGCTCGAGCAAATCCCGGGCCAAAAGTCTCAGGTCGGCATTCACAAGACGCGAACTGAACTGAATCATGGTGTCGTTTGTTTCACAAAACTCTGCGCGGATACTGCCGGTGAGGCGGCCCTGATACAGGTTTGCGGCAAGGTTGGTGATCAACAACCTGTCTTCCTGCCAATGCACAACGCCTGCCACTTCGGACGCATTCAGCCGCCAGAAATGAAACGGCCCCCCGGCAACATCAAACACAATGTCCGGGCGCGCGCGGTGTTCTGGGAAAGCGATCACCCCCGAAACCTTGGCCAGCGGTGGGTTACCGAACCTGTAAGGCTCGAGCGCATTTGCAACGTTTGACCCGATTGCGCGTGCGACCTTGAGCGGATCAATACAGCACTGCGCGTTTGAAAGGCAAACCCGGGGGATTTCAAAGTCGAGGTTTACTGTGGGGGCCTTGATCCATTCATTGCCAGTCTGGATGTTGACGTTGGACGCGGATAGAATCTTGTTGGACGAACACACAAACGCGTCAAGGTGGTCCACGGGCTCGCCACGAAACGAGAAGTTTGTCGCTGTGACTGCAAGCGCGCACTCGATCCGCTCCGGCTGCTTCCAGCATCCCCAGACCTTGCCGACGACTTTTGTTGGTTGTGAAAAATCGAACATGCTGAGCAGCTGCGGGGCGTCTCTGCTTATTGCCGGGCCGATCTCCTTCGCGCTCAGTGATCCGTTCAGATTCCAGTTGAACTCGTGTGTGCGGGTGTGCAATTGATACTCGAGTTGGGCTCGTCCTTCGGGGCGGACGACGGAGAAGTCCGTGAGGTGCAAGACCTCGTTTGAGAGCGAGACCTTCAGCGCTGCAGATTCAATGGGGACAGCGCGATACGACACATTGCTGCCGTGGAGTGTGGCTGTGAGTTGAGCCTTTCGGGGCAAATCAGTTTGCCAATCAAGGCTCGCGCCTGCGGTTTCTGGCAGCGGGATGGTGATCGACGCGTCAACCTCCGGCGGTTGTTTCCAATCGAACTGCTGGAGCCACCGTTGCGCTTTTTCGCTCAACAGAGGTCCGATCGAGTGCGGGTCGAAGTTCGAATGCAATGTGGCGGTCAGCCTGCGATTTTGTGTGTTCAGGGTTGCAGGCCGCACCGTGAGAGTGCCTGTCGGCAGTTGAGCTTCAAGGTGCTGGACATGCAGTTCCGGCGCGATCCATTTGGCGTTGCACTTGAATTGCGTGATTGGGATGCGTGCTGAATCAATACCCGTGCCGGCCATGCTCAAATCGATTTGATTCACCGCAAGATAGGACTCTGATGCGCCGTTGTCTTGAGTGAGCGGTGGGCTCGAGCTATGGGGCGTCAGTTTGGCTGCCAGCATGGCCTCAGCGGCGTTGCCGTGTTCGGACGAAATGTTGTTTGCCCTTGATTCGACGAAAACCTCCTGCGGCGTCGCGTTTGCAGCGGAGTGGAGGAGCGTTGCTGTTGTCGTGTTGCTTCCAGCCGAGAACCATTTGGTTTCGATGGCGGCGCAACGCATCTCGATGCTTGTGCGAAACATTAACGGAAAGGCGGTGTGCGGCCGCGTTGATCCGGTGGCGCTGGCGTTTTCCAAACGGCAGTTCGGCATGCTGACACCTGCAGCGGTGATTTGCCATGTGACGTCCCATTCCGCGGGACCGGACGGGATGCGAGGGAGCGAGGCGAAAAACTGCAGGTCATCAAAAGCTGCCAGTTTTGTTTCTATGCGCCGGCTGCGGAATGCCACGTGAGGGGCGGGAGTGTGCTCCGGCGAAGAATCCGGGACAAGATCGATTTCGAGTTGGGAATCGGTTGTTCGCCCCCATGATCCCCGCACGCCAGGGAGTCTCGCTCTGAGAACCGCTGAAAAGTTTTCTGTTTGGTCGAGGTCGCCGTTTAACCTGAGATGGAACTCGGGTTGGGCATCCAGCTCGAACTGACTGGAAACGCGAACGAAGTCTGCAAGCCTGGTTTGCCATGCAGGAATCTCGTTGGTTGTTCCTTTTTTGGGTGCGGCATGTTTGGTTAATGCGGCGAGATTGGTCAACACGCCCTGGACATCGAATCTTGCGCCGAAGGCGCGGGCGTGCAACTCCTCAAGTTCCCAGACGTTTGTTGATCTGCGCCGGAGTCGAGCTGCGATTTCATTCAGTTCGACGGTTTCTTTGGATTGCGTGTTTGCGGGAACGGACAGGGTTGCATGACCTTGTGAAACCTGAATTCCGTCTATGTCCAACCTGCGCTCGGTCAGCAGTCTGCTCCAGTCCATATCCAGCACAAGCTCTTCCATTGACGCTTTGAAGATATTTGAATTTGTCGCGGGTTGGATCATGACCTGCTCGGCGACAATGCCACGGTACCAGCGCCAGACGACCCGCTTGAATTCGAGGTTGATGCCATGAGCGTGAGCAGCAGATCGAATCCAGGCGGTGATGAACCCCGGCGCAGCGATTTTGCCGATCGCCAGCAGGAACAAGACAAGGAACAGAATGGCGGCAAGGATCGCCAGGCGCACCCAGCGAAAACAATGCATCAGGCGATTTGCCGTGGTATCGGGATTTGCGCCCGTGCTCATGGGGAAACTCCGGCTGCCGGCGGAGTCGCAGTCAGCTCGCTTTGTATTAGTTCGTACAATCTGGGTCGGAGCTCAAAGACAACAGGCGCGGTTTGCCCGTCAATGACCACTGCCGCATAGGCAGAGTTGCCAATGGGCGTGCGACGTCCCAATCGCACGGTGCGTTTTTCGGGTCTGTCAGCCACGGTCAACTCGAGTGTTATTTCATGGTCGATTGACGCGAATCCGTAGCGTGCGAGTTGTTCCTCGCCGCGAGCCACCCACTTTGCTGCGTGGAGACGACCCAATTGATACGCTGCTTCTTCAAGCGCGAAAGGGTTGATTTGTGACTGGGGCGAATCGGGCGCAATCGTCCACTGGGCCGGACCTGTGCGAAGCAGTTTTCTTGAGGCGCCCATTTGTCGGATTGTGATGGCTGTGATCTGGTTTGTACTGAAATCCCAGATCAACCTGTCGCGCAACTCGTACGCGGCTCGCGGGATGCGGCCCGTATCGAGCATGGTGACGACGGAGTTTTCGGAGTTGCGGCGGGCAAACAACTTGTAAGTGGTGGGCGCGCCGATGTCCAACTGAGCGATTGGCTGATTTGTGGCGGTGCCATTGGTGTTTGTGACTGTTGTTTCGAGTCTGTACCTGCGGCGGGGTGGATCGAGGCCGTAAGGGGCAAAATCGGTGGCGACTTCGCGTTCGAACTCTATGAACTCGAGGTCGGCAAGCGAAGCGAGCATCTCCAGGACAAGGAGATGGTCCGCCGGAGCCGCATAAGGTGCGGTGATGGACCAGGACCTTTCGCCCTGTTTTTGGAGGACGAATTCCTCGTCCGCTTTCGCGACGATGCGCGTGACCTTTTCCACATCAAAAACCATCAGCCGTCGGTCACAGAAATCACGAAAACCGCCCAGCCACGGTTCGACTTCGGCGCGTGGCACAAGCACCACGTTTGAATTGGCAAGCCGGCGCGCAAATATCTGGTCCGGCGCATTTGTTGGACTGCGCCCGAACTGGAGGGTGAGAACCTCGTTTGTGCCACGGGCCAGAACGATTTCGCGCTCCGGCGGTTGCAGTCCGTAAGGTTCGAGGTCCGCCCGCGGATCGTCTGTGACGAACTTTGCGACCCGGACGAGGTCGAGCCTTTGGAGCAAGCCCTCGAGTTTCGCGCTGTTGGCGCGCAACGGGAGCGGACGCGTTATCTGCCAGGCGCGGTTCGTCGGGTCGCGGACCACTTCGAACCCGTTGGTAATGGGTTTGAACTCGATGCGGTTGAATTCCAGCCCTGCGAGATTGGCAAGCGCAGTGTCGCGCCACTGTTCCACGGACGCGGGGATGAGTGTTCTGACGCTGCCATCGACGGTCACAAGGCCTTCACGGCCGACGACCTGGGCATACACCTCGCCGCCGAGTGGCGTTGTGGTCCCCAGCCGCAACTCATGTCTCGAGTTTTTTTGTTGCAGGACAACGGTGTTTGACGGGGGCTCCAACCCGAAAGCGCTGAGTGTGTTGCTTCGAGACAAAAGGTCGGATGCGGACAAAACCGTTCGCGACCTGAGGTTTGCCAGGCCATCGAGCAATCGTTCAACGCCTGCAGCTTGAGCTGGGTATCGAATCGGGAAAGTCAGTTCCCAGTGCTGGTTGGTTTGCTCGACTTTGAGCATCAGGTTGGTTTGCTGGAGAATCGTTATCGCGTCAACCTCCTGCGGAACCAGTGAGGGGATTACCAATGATTTGCTGAGTGCGAGTTCGTCAGCCGATCTGCGCGGCCGCTCGTAGAAGAAAATGAACGCTGCCAGCGCAGCAGTGATCAGGATCAGCCATCGCGTGGTCGATGTATTCATCCTTAACGACGTCGTTTAAACCAGACTACCAGGCCGATCACAAGGGGCACGCCGGGCATCACAAGGACGAGCATCCATGTCAGGCGCCACAATGCTGTTTTTGGCAGCGTGATGCTGAACTCTCGGAGCGGGCGCGGCGGTATGCCGGCCAGTTGCGTGGGCCGATCAAGGAGCCAATTGATCGCGAGGTTCGCAAAACCGAGGTTGCCGGAGGCTTTCAGGATGGTTTCATTCGCAAGGAAAATTGATTCCCCTGCCACCACTATTCGCGTGGCGCTTTTGTCGGCGCCAACTCCTCTTATGCTGCCTTTGTCAACTGCGACAGCAAGAGGAATGGTCCCGTGCCGGTCTCTGACAGGATTCGAGCGTGCGACGCCGGATTCTGAGAGTTCGCTTGCGGTGAAACCCTCCGTGCTGGTTGCGAAAAGCGGCTCTGCGCGTGGTGCGTCGGCGCTTTGCCCGGGCGTGGTTGTCGGGTCCACCGGCCGCGCCAGCACGACGTAGATGGCTTCGCCGCGGAGCGGTTTGACAATCGGATGCATGGAAAAGTTTGTGCAGATTATGCCGCCGCCAACGACTGTGTTGTTTTTGTCGAATGCAAACTGCCGTCCCACGGCCACGCCCCATGCGGCAAGGAGCGGTTCCAACCCGGTGTCGCTTTGGCCTGACCTGATCAGACTCAACAATGCGAGGAGGCGCCCGCCGCGATTCAGATAACGTCCTATGCGCTCGACTTCATCCTGGCTGATGCGGCCTTTTGGTCCTGCGATCATGAGCACCTGGCAATCTTCAGGGACATCGCTTGTCCCGCTGAGCCACAATGGAAGCGCCTGAATGTTCTTTTGTGCCAGCAACTGGGCGAATCTGGAATAACCGAATTTCGTTTCCGTGCTGGCGAGGTCGTGCTCGCCGTGTCCCTGGAGGTAGTAAAGCTTTTGGGACCGCTGATCCAGAAGGCCGCCAATTGCAGTTGTGAAAAGGGCTTCGCCTTTGAACGCGATTCGCTTGATTTCGCGGCTTGGAGTAAGCGCACCGGTCAGATCGTAATCTGAAAGTTCGGTGTCGCGTATCAGGCGTGCACGCCCGCCGTACTCGATTATCACAAGGTCGGTCTCGGTTGGGGCGAGCTGATGCCGGGTCATGAGAGTTTGAGCGCGGGCGAGGTCGCGCTTGTAATCCACATGCTCGACAACGAGGTTGGCGCACTGGTTGCGGTATTCTTTCAACAAACCCATTACAGGTCCGTAGAGCGGGTTGTTGCGATCGAACATGACGGTGACGTGAACCTCGTTGGTAACGGCTGCGAGCACGAGTTTTGTTGCGTCGCTGAGCCCGGTCAGGGCCTGTTCGCCCAAGTACCATCTCTTGTAATGTCGTGTTGCGAGGTAGTTGATCATGGCTGCAAGCGCCAGCACGGCAACAATTGATATCCCGACGTTCAAGCCGATCTTGGCGCGGCTCGATGTCGAGAATCCACTTGTTACGTTGTTTTGTGCGGCCATTGTCAAACTACCTCCAGCGGCGGCCTTCAACCACCTTCAACGTCAGGAAAAGGCAAATCCCCGTGAGAGTCAGATAGAACACAATGTGACGTGTATCCACCACGCCCCGAACGAAATCCTCCATGTGATCGAACATCGAGGTGTAGGTTGCCACCTGAGCTGCAAAGCCGCTTCGTTGTCCGACGCTGAATCTCAGGAAACTCAGCAGGAAAAGGGAGACGCCCATGGCAAAACTTGTCATGGCAGCGATGATCTGACTGCGCGTAAGAGCGGATGCGAGGCAGCCAATGGCGATGTACAGACTGCCGATCAACAGAATGCCAATGTAGGTGCTGATGACCGGCCACCGGTCAAATTCGAGCCCTGCGGCGGTGTAATGGTGAACAAGCCGCAAGCAACTCGCGAGCGGCAGCCACATCACAAGGTAGAACAGAAACGCGGCGGTGAACTTCGCCAGCACGACCTGGCCGTCGCCAACCGGCGCGGTCATCAAGGTTTCGAATGTTCCTGTTGCACGCTCCATTGCGAACAGGCGCATGGTAATCACGGGCGTTGCCACCAAAACTATCAGCCAAAAAAACATCGTCCCATAAAACAGCTCCGTCAAAGGCACGTCTATGGTGTCGCCGTTGTAAGCAAGCAACATGACGGCAAACCCTAGTCCGAGCAAGATGAGCGCGCCGGCTATGATGACGTAACCTGTCAGAGACAGGAAATAACATCCAAGTTCACGGCGCAGTAGAATCAGGTAGTTGTGCATCAGCTTTCCTCCTCATCCCGGTCGGGCCGTGTCACGCGCACAAAGACATCCTCGAGCGAGTGCCGGCTCAATGTGAGTTCGCGAAGGCGCCATCCGTGTGTCCGCACGAGGTCGAATATGGCCGGTCTCAAGTCCAGGCCGGTGCGTGGCACGATCGTGCACCGGCAGTAGCCGCTGTCTGTCGGGCTGATGTCATGGTATTCGATGTCCTGGTTTTGTTTGAAGCATGCCTCAAGTTCGTCGAATGGGGCAGCGATCTCGGCCAGGACCTGGGACGCGCCGCTGAGCCGTTGCTGGAGGTTCTGTGTGCTGTCAGCGGCAAGGACGCGGCCGTTGTGCAGGATCACAACCCGCTGGCAGGTCATTTCGACCTCGGGAAGAATATGCGACGAGAGCAGGATTGTATGATCCTTGCCGAGCTCGAGTATCAATTGCCTGACTGCGCGGATCTGGTGCGGGTCAAGGCCGATTGTGGGCTCGTCAAGAATTATCAATTGCGGCTGGTGCACAAGCGCGTCTGCAAGCCCCACTCGTTGGCGGTACCCTTTGGACAGGCTCCCTATCACTTGCGAGCTCACTTCAGTCAATCCACAGCGTTCGGTCACCTCATCCACGCGAGCGCGGCTTTCTTGAATTGAAAGTCCCTTGAGCCGGGCGCGAAACTTCAGATACTCGCGCACGCGCATGTCATGGTAGAGCGGATTGTTCTCGGGCATGTAGCCGATGCGACGCCGCACCTGGTCGGATTCCTTGAACACGTCCAGTCCCGACACCCGGGCCACACCGGAGGTTGCCGGCATGAAACAGGCAAGAATACGCATGATCGTTGTTTTGCCCGCGCCGTTTGGCCCGAGCAAACCGACGATTTCGCCCTCGCCGACGGTGAAGGTGACATCATGAACCGCAGCTCGCCGGCCGTACAGCTTCGTGAGGTTTTCCACCTCAATCATCGGCCGCGCTTCTGCGCTGTCCGTCATGACATTCTGTTTCGGAGTCCAGGTCACATCAGTTCCAACTCATGCCCAAGCGTTGTTCAATGTGCGTGTCGCAACTGAAGCCCACTTGCCGGCTTGCAGATCACATCCCACATCTCATGCCGTCGGCCTGACAGTGTCACCACGCCCCGAACGGCGTTGGGAGCGACCGCCACATTTTCGGATTAAACGCGGTCAAGTTCAAGGCCGACCACACGAACTTGAATCTGACCTGTGCACACTGCAGACTTGACATTGTCGAATCAAGGACACAAAAGAAAAACAAGGATGTCTTTCCCATCAAGCATTCGAACGCGGAAAGCGCGTCAAACCGCGCCCAACCCCGTTCTGTTGACAAGGAGGGTATTGACACAATGCCACCAAACGAACGTCTCATCCAACGCATCTGGCTCGAACAACGTCTCAGACGCAACGCGCTGCGAACATTCGACGGCAGAACCATCACGATCCTTCATCCCGGCATTTGGAATCATGAATCCGGACCCGACTTTCGACAAGCAATCATCCAGTTCAACGACGAGCCGCCAGTCACGGGCGACGTCGAGGTCGATCTTTCCCAGCGCAGTTGGCACGAGCACGGGCACGACATTGATCCCGCCTATCGCAAAGTGATTCTCCATGTTGTCTGGGAACCGGACAAACCGCCTGCCTCGGGACCGGCAACCCTTGCCTTGAGCAGCGTGTTGGACGCACCAATAACCGAACTCATCGAGCAGTTCGCCAACAGCGCAGGCAATCTTCCGCCTCCTGTTCAAGCCGGCGCATGTTCCGATCCACTGCATCGTCTTGTTCCGGCGCAGGGAGTTGAGCTGGTCACACAGGCCGCGCGCCGACGGCTCAACGCCAAGGCAAAAGCCATGCGGGCGCGCGCCCGCCACGTTGGCTGGGAACAGGCGCTGTGGGAAGGGCTCTTCGCGGCGCTCGGATACAAGAATAACGTCTGGCCAATGCGGCGTCTTGCCGAATTGCTGCCCGCATTGCCCACAACCTGTTCCGGCTCTGACACTGCGTTCCTGACGTGGCAGTCACGCCTCCTTGGGCTCGCCGGACTTTTACCCGCTGATTTCCGCCGGCTTCCCCCGGACACCAGAGCTTATGTCCGACGCCTCTGGGACGAATGGTGGCGCGAACAGGCCGCGCTCGCTCCTTGCATCCTGCCGCCTTCGCTGTGGCACATGCACGGTCTGCGGCCTGCAAACCAACCAGCACGCCGGCTCGCACTTGCAGCCTCTTGGCTTTCAACCCCCGGTTGGATCAATCAGCTCGACGGCTGGATCGCAGAAGAAACCCCCGATCGCCAACTGCTCGAATCGCTCTGCGCCCGGATTTCAGCGCAACCGGATGAATTCTGGGCGTGGCACTGGACATTCCGGTCAAAGCGATCGGCAAAACCGCATCCCCTCATTGGGGCGCCGCGATTGACCGACCTCGCAATGAATGTCCTTCTGCCGTGGTTTTGGAGCCGGGCCGAGGCGGGAGGGAATCGCGATTTGCGGGAGTTGATCGAGCACCGCTACTTCGCATGGCCTGCCGGCGAGGACAACGCGGTTCTAAGACTCGTTCGCCAAAGACTCATGGGCGACGAAAAACTGCAACTGCCGCGCACCGCCGCAATGCAGCAGGGTCTCATTCAACTGGCGCGCGATTACTGTGACCAGTCAAACGTCCTCTGCGAGGAATGTGAACTTCCCGATCTGCTGCGTGCCATGGGAAAGACCGATCTCAGGGCAGCTTCCGCGCCATGAATATGACACCGGCAGGAGTGTTTTCTGACCGCGGCAGGTCGAAGAACCCCATTTTCTGATAAAACCTGTAAGCGCGCGTGTTGACCGCACTGAGCCCAAGGTGGACACCCGGCGAGCCAAGCTTGACGAGTTTGGCAATGAGATGTTCAACCATCTTCCGTCCCAATCCACGGCCTTGCGCTCGCGGCAGGAGATCGATGTGCATGTGCGATGGATAGGGGCGAAATGCCTCCGGGTAATAATACTGCGGGTTGTGGTATTCGTAATACAGTTGCTGGGTTGGTGTCCACGACGCAGGATCGCCGGTCGGCGCCGGATGGCGGGCTCGCAACGGCGGAAGCCATGCCCGAATCACCCGCCGGTAAAAACGCTCGGAATCAAGGGCGCCGAGCACGTAGCCACAGATGCCCGCCTGGTCCTCGAGGACATAGGCCAGCTCGGGCTCGAACATTATGTAAGGCCCGACATAGATGTTGCCCAGTGCAGCCGGATCGTCGGAGTAAAGCGCGGTGCCGTCGTTCCCTGAATCGCCGGTTTTCAGGCAGACCTCGTATGCGCCGGGCAAGTCGCGGGGCGTTGCCTGGCGTATTTGGAAAGCTGAATTTTGATCGGATACGTCCATGTTTGGTTTGGTTAACGGGTGGCTGCTCGAATCCAATCCTTGCTGCGCGGGCTGCATGACCCGCGCAGAGACCAACCGGCGCAGGGGTCATTGCCTGCAGATTTGGACCTTACCATGGCTGCCGGCTCACGCAGGCCAGCCGGGCCTGTTCTGTCGCCTCACGAATTTGCCGGCTTCGGGGCAATTGGGCGAGAGCATGTTGGGGCCGTCCCATTCCATTCTCCTGCCCACACCCACGCGCAGAGCAATGCAACCCAGAAGAATGATTTCAGTGAGGTAGGCGGCAATGTCGAAGTTTGAATAAGCCGGGGTGCCGTCCCGCATCATTCTAAACCATTCTTCCACGTGGCCTGGCGACCGCGGGATTGTCTGCGGCACAGCCTTGACGGCCTCGTGATTGTTGCCCGAGACGTATTCCTTTTCGCCTGCGAGCATGACGTAGAACTGCGACCCGTAATCGTCAGGTGAAAACAGTTTTCCCTTGTCGCCGATCAGCAGGCAACCGCTGCCCGGAAGTCCGCCGCGCATTTCGGCAATTTCCTTTGTCAATTCTGGATTCGGCCGCAAAGGTTGCACTGATTTATCGGACGGGTTGCCGTCGTACCACCAGAACTTCAGTGGGACCATGTCTTCCCGGGCCGGGAATTCGAACCTGATGCGGGATGTTTTCGGGAAAGTCTCGGGGAAAAGAGTCGAGGTCTCCTCGCATTCGACGACATTTGGATAACCCAGCTTGAGGGCGCGGAAAGGCATGTTGACAGTGTGACATGCCATGTCGCCAAGCGCGCCGGTGCCGAAGTCGTACCATCCACGCCATGCGAAGCTGTGGTACACGCCTTTCTTGTAAGGCCGCATTGGTGCGGGGCCGATCCAAAGGTCCCAGTCCAGTTCAGGCGGCACCGGGTCTTCGCCCTCGGGCCTGTTGATTCCCTGGGGCCAGACAGGACGGTTTGACCAGACGTGCAGTTCGCGGACCGGGCCGATAACGCCTGCCTGAACGACCTCGACAGCACGACGCAGGCCGCTGCCGGCGCTGCCCTGGTTGCCCATCTGAGTGGCCAGCTTTTTCTCCCCGGCCAGTTGCCGGAGCAAGCGCGCTTCGGCGACGGTTTGTGTCAGCGGTTTTTGACAGAACACGTGTTTGCCCATGCGCATCGCCATTGCAGAGGCGACACCATGGACATGATCCGGCGTCGAGACTGTTACCGCGTCGATTTCCTTTTCCATTTCCTCGAGCATCTTTCGGAAATCGGCGTAGAGTTTTGCCTGAGGATACTTTTGAGCCTTTTTCCTGAGGGTGTTTGCGTCCACATCACAAAGAGCGACAACAGCAGCGCCCGAACGCGCCGCCCCGTCGGTGTCGCTGTCGCCTTTGCCGCCGACGCCTATGCAGGCCACACGAATTTTTTCATTGGCGCCGAGGACACTGCCCGCGTGGGGAAAACCAAAC
>JARYMD010000200.1 GCA_029907285.1 Verrucomicrobiota bacterium
TGTCACCCGGCGTGCCTCCCGGCCAGGAATTGTTGCGGGTAAGCCTGATGGCAACGCACACCGACGCCCAGATCGATTTCGCCCTGGACAAGTTCGCGAAGGTGGGGCGCCAGCTCGGCATCATCTGAGGCTTACCGAGGACACGTCAGATGAAGGTGTTGCTCACTGGCGCAAGCGGGTTTGTGGGCAGCCATATCCTCGATGTGCTGTGTGAGCGTGAAGTGCCGACCGTGCTGCTGCTGAGAAATTCAAGCAGCAGACGCTTCATTGAATCCCGTCTCCCACAGGCCGAGGTGCGTTTCGGGTCTTTGGAAGACCTTCCGAGCCTGAAAGCCGCCCTGGCGGATGTTACTCATGTCATTCATTGCGCCGGGACTGTAAAGGCGCGGCATCGCAGCGAGTTTGACCACATCAACGCCGGCGGCACACGGCGGATCGTCGAGGCAGTCAACGCGCACCAGGCCGATGTGCGCCGGTTGGTGTACATTTCGAGTGTGGCTGCGGGCGGGCCAGGGACCTCCTCGGCGCCAATGATGGAAACGAACGCACCCCGGCCGGTTTCTGCCTACGGCAGAAGCAAGCTGGCTTCAGAGCTGGAAGTGTCCCGAGCGTGCACAACGGAATACGTCATTGTTCGCCCGGCGGCCGTATATGGTCCGCGCGACACCTCTTTTCTGTCGCTTTTCAAGGCAGTGAACCGCGGCATCGCGCCAAGATTCGGGCGGCACAGACAGGAGTTGAATCTTGTATATGTGCGCGACCTTGCGGAGATCGTTGTGTCACTGCTTTCGCATGCCGGGGCAAGCGGTTTGACAGTTAACGTGGCGTATTCCGAGGTTGTGACCGGCGATCAGTTGTGCGAGGCGATCGCCGCTGTTCTTGGTGTGCGCTTTCGGGGACTGACCATTCCCTTGGGCGTGGTCAGGCTTGTTTGTTGGCTCGCGACTGCAGCATCGGCAGTCACAAGACGTCCCAGTATCTTTGGGTTGGACAAGTACCGGGAACTCACCGCGCCGGGGTGGGTATGCGACACCACACGGCTCACGCGGGAACTGCGATTGGAATGTCCGACGCGCTTGCATGACGGGATACGCGCCACGGCACGATGGTACCGTGAACATGGATGGATATAGCGGCGTGTCGGCACAGCCGGCAACGGCATGAAACACTACCTTTTCATCGATTATGCCACGCAAGGGTACATGGCTGTGGTGGCCGTTGTGATACTGCTTTTTCACAATCAAACCACGCCGTGGTGGCCGTGGCTTCTTTTGGCACACGTGGCTGGCATTGCGTTTGTGCACTTTCTGATTCAGGCGCACAGCAGGAAACCATCGGTCCGCTGGCTGGATTTCCTCAGGCATTATTACCCCATCCCGATGTACATCGGGTTTTACAGAGAGACAGGCTTGTTGAACCGGTTGTTTTTCCCGGATTATCTCGATGCCTTTTTTATCCAGTTGGACGAGCGGATTTTCGGGTTCCAGCCCTGTCTCGAGTTTATGTACGCACTGCCTCATCTTTGGGTGAGCGAGGTATTCTATGCGGCCTATTTCACCTACTACATAATGATTTCGGGGATAGGACTTGCATTGTACCTGCGCGACAAGCGCCAGTTTTTCCATTATGTCTCGGTTGTTTCATTTGTCTTCTACATTTGTTATCTGGTTTATATTTGCCTGCCGGTAATGGGGCCGCGCGCGTTTTTCCGCGAAATCGACGGATTTCGGCTGCCCGATGAGATTCAGGCATATGCGGGGGCGCCGTTTTATCCTCCAGCGGTGCAAAGCGGGCTCTTCTTCCAGATCATGGCATGGATTTATCGCAATTTCGAAGGACCGGGCGCTGCATTCCCCAGCAGCCACGTGGCCATAGCATTTTGCACGCTTTGGTTCTCTTTCCGGTACCTGCCGAAAATCCGATGCATTCACTTGATCGACGTGATCCTGCTTTGTCTATCGACCGTGTACTGCCGGTACCACTACGCTGTTGATGTGGCTGGCGGCGCGGTGGCCGCAGCAGTGTTGGTCCCTCTCGCCAACCGGCTCTACTGGGCGTTTAGCGGACTCGGCGCAAATCAAGCGCATGTGCCAGCCGTGCAACAGCGCAGCCACGCAGGTCTTCAGGTTCAAGCCCCGGGAAGTTCTGATCCTCCTGGCTAACCCGGAAATCTCACCGGTTCACCAGCCGAACACACTCAAGGCCCTATTCCGGTGAGAGTCTTGGGAGCCCGCAAATCGCTGAATCTTGTGAAGACACCGGCATCGCGACTACTCAAGGTGCGAAGCATGCGGCCCAGCCAATCGCCCATATAATTCCAGATACTTCGCGCCCACGCTCGAGGCGCTCCTTTCCCGCACCGACTCGCGCAAAGCCTTGCCATCGCCGAATCCGACCTCATTTCGCAGCACACGCCTGAAGCATTCTGCCAGCGAAATGGCGCTCTCCGGCTCGAAAAACAGCCCGGTTCGGCCTGCTTGAACAATATCCACGTTGCCGCCACTGGCCGATGCAATCGCAGGCACTCCCATTGCCAAAGCTTCAATAAGGGCAACCGAGCAAGGCTCGTTGGTCGATGGAATGACAAAGCAATCGGCTCCACTCAACACTCTTCCCACGTCTAGCACCGGGCCGTGAAATCTGCAGCGTTCCACCAAGCCGAGCTTTCGGACCGTTTCGTTGAGCTCGCTTTGATACAGTTGCGAGTCCGAATCCGATGAAACCGGTCCCCAGTGATCAAACTGAATTCGCGCTCGATCCGTTTCGCCCAGCAATCCAAGGGCTTCAAGCACAAGGTGCCAGTTCTTCCACCGCACTATGTTTCCGATGCCGACAAGCCGAATCACAGGACGATCGCCGGCGGCAGACCCGCGCTCAACCAAAGGCAACTCAAAAAATCGATCCGCACAACACGCCGAAATAATGTGAAGCCGGTCCGAATCAGGCGCCATTCCATAGTGCCTGGCCATGTTCGGTGTCAGGCAAACCATGTGAAAATGCCGGAGGCGCACAGCGTTCCTGTACATGCCAGTCCGTCGCGCATAAGCGTGGTTGGTGAAAACGACGCCGCGCCCGCTCATTGCCAACAAACAAGCCAGTGGGAACGCCCCGCGCGAATGCGCATGCACGACGTCAACCGGCTCATGCCTGAGGAGCCTCAGTATTCCGGGAATTGTGGCTATCGCCCGTGCGAGCAAAGCAAGGTGAGCCGGTGATTCGGCCAAAAGATACCGGCTGTGCCTGTATGACAAAGCGGGTTTGCGCGTCTCCTTGTAGGAGCTGTTAACCAAAACTGTGTGTGTGCACCCTTTCCCCGCAGTTGCATTCTGAAGATTGCGGATCACCGACAAGATGCCGCCGGTGTCTTCATCCGCTCCCAGCAGATGTAGAACGGTCATGCCCCCGCCGCGGATTCGAGTCGTTTGCGCAACAGATGATGGCAAAGCAGGATTGCACCCGCCTGCAACGAGAACGTTTTCATGGCAAACTCACTGTCTCCGTGCAGGAACAAAAACGCCAAAACGTTCGCCATCCAAAGCCCGGCTACCACACTGCAAAGGCGCGAGAAGACATCTTCGCACCCGTAGGTGCGAAGGTGCTGCATGATTTGCCATGCCTTGCGCGAGCCAAAAAACAAGAAGGACAACATCGCCACCGTCCCAAAGAAGCCAGTGTTCACCATCAAACCAATGAATCCGTTGTAGAATGCGCCCTGGTTCACATGGAAGGTCACCACCGTCGGGTCCCAATACGCCGAGTATTCGTCAAGGAACCGCGCAAAACCGCGCCCGATCCAAAAGTAGTCCGGTATAAGCCCAAGCCCGATCCTGAACAGGACACGCCGCATGTACATCGTGTTTTCAGCGTCGAGGCGAGCCTGATGATCGAGCTTGATGCCCGGCAGATTTGAAACCGCCCGCTGAAAAGCCTGCGGCATCCGGTCCGCAAACCCATAAGTCAGCACCAGCAAGATTGCTGCAAAGCCGGCGCTCAGGAGCATGTTTCGCAGATTGTAGAACCTTTGCGCGTAAGCCACAAAGATGACCGTGATGCCCACAATCGCTATCACCCAACGATGGCCGCTGAACAGGCTCACGGCGAACACCACCAGAGTCACAGGCAAAACAATCAACCCGCGCCGCGAAATCAAGTCTTTCAGCCCGTAATACATCAGCACCAGATAAATGAACGCCTGGCCAAAATACGAAAGCGATTGGAATCGGCGAATGCCGAATTTCATGCTTTGAATCTCAAAATTCAAAGCGTCATTCGGGATTTCCAGGAAATACAAGAGCCAAACCAGCGGTTGAGGAGCAAACGCAAACACAAAGTCCGAAATCAGGTACGTTGCCGAAAGCAGATACTGCAATGTGAACAATCGCACCATCGTCCGCTCATCCACACGGACCATGATCATCAGCAGCGGGAATATGGCGCACAACAGTTGTTGAATATACAGGCGGCCGCCCACCTGGCCCGATCCAAGCAGCCGCAAACCAAACCCGCGCACCAGCATCGTAATGACCAATACGATGCAGTACGCGAGCGATGCCACCAAAAGAGCCCTGTTCTCCCTCAACAGCCGAGGAAACTCCGGCCTGTACCGGCGCAGCCACATCGTTATCACAACACCGGTCCATGCCAATACCGCCGCGAATTCCCAAAAATAGGGGCGACCCGGTATGAACGGCAATATAAGCGCCGAGCTGAATGTGCTGAGCGCAAGGAAAAAAGAGACTTGCGCGTGATACGGCAAAAGCACCAGCCACGCAAGCCCGGTCACCATGAAAGCCACAAAGAAAGGGCTCGCTGCAAGGAAGAACGCCAGAAACAAAACCGCCAGCGCCATCACCCCATACCACAAAAACAGGTGAAAGCGCAGTCTGATGTCAACAACACTACCGTTCATCTCTTATCTGAGCCCGACTCTCGTTGCAAAACAGAATCCATGCACCACAACCGCCCAGTAACAAAACTGGCGGAGAGAGGGAGATTCGAACTCCCGGTGGGGTATTAGCCCACTCACGCTCTCCAGGCGTGCGCATTAAACCACTCTGCCATCTCTCCGCGCGGCCGAATCCGCCTCAATACTTTGCAGCATCATGTCCGGTTCGGCAACCATGAAATCTGCCTTGCCATTGTCAAACCAAGGTACGATGTTGGTGTTGGTCTGGTGATGGCAAGAGCGTTCGGTTGCGGCTGGGCCGTGCTGTGCGATGAATAGTTGCCTCAGCCCCGATGTCAATATGGTTGGAACGGTCAGGTTGTGAGCCAGCAGCCCCGACCCGACCGCTCAAGAAAAAACTCGAACAAACAGATTTTATGAAAACTGCATGCCAAAGGGGCTTCTGGGGCGCCATGCTGGGAGTTGCAGTCGCCACCTTGCCAATGTGCCGGGGCGATAACACCGCACCTGCCCCGGCGACAAACGCGCCTGCGGCGCTTTCCCAGGCAACCGACGCAGCGGCAGGCAATTCCGCAGAAGCCTCAGAACCAGAAGCCAAAATCCCACTCCAGCCGCCCCAGCTTTCACCCGGAGTCGCAGACATCGTCGAGCTCGCCCAAAAGGGCGTTGGCGATGCGGTCCTCGTCGAGTACGTGAAGAAATCCGCCAAGGGCTTTGACCTCAGCGCCGACGAAATTCTTTATCTGAAGGACATTGGTGTTTCTGAAGAAGTTATTGCCGAAATGCTCAAGCACAAGAGCGCGGTCGCACAGGAGCCCACCAAGGCCGAAACCGTTGCCACTCACGCTCCACCACAGCCAACGACCGCCGAGTCAACCTCTTCTGTGGCTTCGGCCGCCGCGCCTGCAGCGCCTGAACCTCCAAGACCGGCCGAACCCGCCGAATCAACAGCGGCGAGCCAGCCTCAGCCCGCCGTTTCATCGCCTCCTCCGGTGTACACTCAGCCTGTGACGCAGGTTAACAATTACTTCTATTCCAGTTTGGCGCCTTACGGCACGTGGATCGAACTCCGGCCTTACGGTTGGGTATGGCAACCTGCTTGCGCCGTGGTTGTGGCCGACTGGCAACCTTATTGTCACGGCGGCTATTGGGTTTACACCGACGCCGGATGGTACTGGCATTCGATGTACTCATGGGGTTGGGCGCCGTTCCATTACGGTCGTTGGTACCGACATCATCGCGTCGGCTGGGTTTGGGTGCCGGGATATGAATGGGCACCGGCATGGGTCACGTGGCGATACTCGGACATGTACTGCGGTTGGGCGCCCCTGCCACCAGGATGCGGATGGTCAGCAGGCATCGGCCTTACCTGGTACGGCAGCAACGTCAGCTTCGGGTTCAGCTTCGGCCTCGGCTGGGATTGCTTCACGTTCGTCAGTTATCACCATTTCTGCGACCGATATGTGCACCGGCACCGCCTGCCAAGACATGAAACCACCGTCGTTTACAACAATTCTACTGTGATCAACAATTATGTCGTGGGAAACAATAACACCATCGTAAACGAAGGTATCCCGCCCAAACGAATCAGCGCGGTCACACGCCGCGAAATCCCAAAAGTCCATCTCCGCGATGTCACTTCTGCGCCTGATGGAATGCGCCGCGCAGGTCGTTTCGAGCCCAGAGACAAGCAGCTCGCAGTTTACAAACCAAAAGCCGCCCCGGACGCCACCCCACCCCAACCACGGCCCATCAGAACCAGTGCAGTCACCCGTACATCGCCCGCGGCTTCTCTGCCGACGACCGCTGGTTTCAGCGAAAGACGCTCTCCCCCCAGCACGTTGAATGGCCAGCCTGTCCGCTCCAGTGGCGCTGGCGTTTCGCCGGCCAAACCAGTGGCCGAACGCACCACAACCACAACGCCACAGCCAGTGCGAACCTCAAAGCAAACCCCTGTTGACAATTCACGGCCCGGGCTCTCATCGCCAACTGCGAAACCCGGCGCGCTGGCGCCCCGCCAGGCAAGCGACGGGTCAGCCGCGCCCGCCACTCCGCCGACAACCCAACGCCCGAACGTCATTCGATCCGAAGGCACGCCCATTACGCGCAAGCCTGCTGGTGAATCGGCCGAAACTGCCAAGCCGCCAGTCACAAGAACCGAACCTCGCAGAACAGGAACATCTTCCCCAGCGCCCGTCACAACGCCTGCCCAAACGGACAACCGCGTTTCTGTTCCTCGATCAACAGTTTCGCCTTCTTCAACTCCAATTGCGCCGAGGTCGGCGCCGCCACCCCCCGTAAGCAGGCCGTTCAACCAAAGCTCGATCGCAGCTCCTGCCACTTCGCCGAGCGTTACCTCGAGGCCCAAGACTTCTGCTCCTTCAACCCCGGTGCCGACGTCGTCCATACAGCCAACAAGCCGTTCTTCGGCTCCGGCTGTTACAATGCCCAGACCAATCAGTTCACAGCCGCCCGTCACGCGCGTCTATTCACAGCCGGTATCGGTTCCGTCGGCAAGCGCACCACGTGTTTCATCGCCAATGAATACACCCTCGATGCCGCGCGCGCCGGTCTCGCCGATGTCGGGAACGTCGCCATCGATTGGTTCACAGCCAAAGTTCACTCCTGCAGCTCCGGCTGCACCTTCGAGCCCGGCCAGTGGCCCCGTTAGGTCCGCTCCCAGCAGCAGCTATGGGCGATCCAAACCACAGTGACTCAGCACGGCGCAGCCGCGCAGATTCTCCAATAAATGAGTATGAAAGTGTGCTTGTCAATCATGCTGCGTCGTGTCACAACTCTCAAAACTACTTTGTGTTTGATTGCCTTGGTGCTCTTAACCGCAACGGCCATGTCACAATCCAAAACGCCCCCAACCTGGCAGAAGTGGCTTGCAGCCGCTCCACCCATCCCCGATTTTCAGGCTGCTGACACGCTCGACGCATGGCTCAAACAACGTGAGCAAATCCGCGCCAAGCTCTGGGACCTTCTCGGCAAACTGCCCCCACGCCCCAACCCGGTCAGCGTTTGCGTTGTCTCCCGCACCGAACACGCCGATTTCACCCTGGAAAAACTCGAGCTCGACAACGGCGCTGGTGATCTGGTCCCTTGCTATCTCTTGCTGCCAAAGAACGGCCAGGAGAAATCGCCAGCCATACTGTACTGCCATTGGCACGGAGGCCACTACAACGT
>JARYMD010000201.1 GCA_029907285.1 Verrucomicrobiota bacterium
AACCGGGGCGTTGGCCGTTGGGCAACTTTGGTTCCGGCTGAGCCGGGCTGCGAAATATGCAGGCTAGCGCCATATCGGCATGCGCGGTGTTCCCCCCACAGACTTCGACAGCCGGCGATTGGAACAAGGAACGATCTGCGGGCAATGCCGCAATCCGGGGGCAAAGCACAAACAGCGAGCCTGGCACTTTATTCGGGTCCACACCCAAACAACGAGCCTAGCACTCTATTTCTATTCACCGGCACGAACTCACTTTGTGCGCACGTGCGCAGTGGCGGTGAACCCGGTCGGCCTTGTGCAACGTTCCATGAAGGACGGGGCGCTCTTTCCCCTGCTATCCAAACATCCCTTGATCACCAGCCGGGTTGGCGTATCTTGAGGCCCAGAGCGTATGCATGGACCGGGTCAGGATAGAAGCGGTCGCTGCTGGCCATTCGCTCCCCGATGTCCTGGCGGAGCGATGACACGACGCGAGTTTCTTGCCGGAATAGCTGCTGGCGCCGCTGCGGTTGGCGGTGGGGCATCAATTGCGAGCGAAAGCAATGTCCGCGTTCCCCGCGTGGTGGTGAGCATTGCCTTTTGCAAGCGGTACGAATACAGGGGTGTTCGGAGCGTCCTTGCGGGGATGTTTTCCGAGCTTGGGGACGTCGGCCGGCTCGTTCGGGGGAAGCACGTGACGGTCAAGGTTAACCTTGTAAACACATCTGAGGAGGACGTTGGGGGGGTGCCGGTGTGGCTGACGGTGACGGTGCATCCTGTGGTAGCGATGGCGCTTGGGAGTTTGCTGGTCGAGTACGGTGCGCGTCGGGTGGCATTTTGCGATCAACTGCCGTTTCTGGAGTTGGGCGAAGGAGCTTTTGCCGGGTATGGGTATCGGCTTGGGGACTTTCAGAGCGCGATGGATGGCCGTGCGCAGTTTGTCAACACGCGCAATCGCATGCCATACGGAGAATACGCCTGGGTCAAAGTGCCCAACGGGGAATTGGCCATTGCATGGGAAGTCAACAAGACTTATGTCGAGACTGACGTGCTTGTGTCGCTGGCGAAACTCAAGAACCACGTTTCAGCCGGGGTGACTGGCGGGATGAAGAACCTGTTTGGGGTGCCGCCGAGCAGTCTCTACGGGGATGATTTGACGGATCATCCGGACGAAGGCGCAATCGGGTATCGAAATGCGACGATGCATAATTGCACGCGGCAGCCATTCACGTCGGGGCGATCGTTCACAGGGCGTTCTGTGGAAGGCGATCACGGTTACAATGTTCCGCGGTTTATCGTGGACCTTTCCGAGGCGTTCCCGATCAGCCTTGTGGTCATCGACGGCATAAGCACCATCCAGACAGCCGAGGGCTGGTGGAACGGGTCGATGGTGTCTGTCACGCGACCGGGGTTGCTGATTGCTGGGCGCAACGCAGTTTCAACCGACGCTGTTGCGGCTTCTGTCATGGGGTTCAACCCAGACGCGCCTGATCGCACCCCGCCTTTCAGCAACGGATCGAACTACCTAGCATTGGCGCGACAACGCGGTCTCGGGGAAAATCGAATCGACAGAATCGAAATCGCAGGGGTGAACCTTGATACGGCACGATTCGAGTTTCACCCGACTTACCGCCGAAAAGCGCCGACTGGCCAATGAACTCAGATTCCGCACAAACACAACGTGTCTGGACGATGGCCGGGGGCGGTCCGGGCAGAACCGGGGGGTTTGGTCTTCGAGTCCGATTTGGGCGAAAGCCGCTCCACAGGCTTGGAACGGCCGGCGCAGTACAAGCAGCGCCGGTCTTTGACCCGACCGGGCGCGTTTTTGTCGCTGACATGAGCGGCGCGGTGCAAGGCTTCGAAAGGAACGGCAAGCTGCTCTGGAGGCGCGAGGTCGAAGGGAGCATCTCAGCGACGCCTGTTGTTGACCCTGTATCTCGGCGGCTGTTTGTCGGAACGCACCGCGGACGGCTGTATTGTCTGTCGTGCCTGGACGGTGCGGTTGTTTGGAGCACAGAAATACCGTCGAGGACAGACCCGAGGATAGCCTCGGACCTTCTCCTTGAGCGCAAGACGGGCCTGCTGATCGCCAGCAGTTGGGGTGGTCAGTTCATAGGATTTCAGCCGGAATCAGGCAAGGCGAAGCTTGCATGGAATGCGGGCATCTCACCCCAGGCAGGAGCGAGCTCTGACAGCTCCGGAACAGTCTATTTTCAGAGAGCGGTTGCGGGAGAGGGGCTCATTTGCGCCAGTGTCGCGCCGGATGGCGCGGAGAGAGTCTTGCACAAGCAACCGGAAGGCAAACGCGGCGCAGCAAGGACCGTTGTGGCTGCGGCACCTGTCATCGACGAGCGGCGCAACCTTGTTTATTTCGCTGTCAACGCGGATGCCGGTTGCAGGCTGGTGGCATGGAGCTTGATCGAGCGGCGCAATGTCTGGAATGTGCAGTTTGGGAAAATGGTTGTTGCGACGCCTGCCGTGAGGTCGGATGGTATTGTGCTGGTGGCTGTGATGGACGGTGTGCTGTACGGCATTGGAAATGGCGGAAAGCCGGTTTTCCAGTACAACAGCGGCGCAGAGTACCTGCTGGCCGGGCCGGTTTGCGAACAGCAGGGCGACGTTTACCTGGCTGATCCGCTTGGCAGATTGCACGCAATAAGCAAGTCCGGCAAAGGGCGCGTCATTTTCGAAGCTCCGCGTTCGTTTCAAGCGCGGCTGGCTTTTGATCCGTTTGGCAGCCTCTACGCGGCTTGCACGGACCACAGCATCTACGTCTTGCCTAATCTGCTGGCCGGCTGACGGCTGGGGGCACAGCCACAAAGCGCCGGACTAATTCCTCTGCGGGTCAAGCCGGCGGCTCGGCAGCTCGAAACGGCCCACATCCACTCCTCCTTTTGATCCGGGCATTACAGTGAAAACTCCCATTCCCTCCTCTTCAAAATAGAAGAACAGCATCGCACGATCTTCGAAGGACGCGGCTCCGTAAAAGAACTTGTATTCGCTCAGGCTCAACACCATCACCTCATCAAGCTCCGCTGGCCGGTCCAGCATCGTAGCAACGACCTGCTTCAACGCTTCGTTCAAGAACGATTCCGGGGCCGGCTCTGATTCGTCAAGCAAGCCCTTGTCCGCCACGAATTCCTCGAGGAAATAAGCGGCGGCCAATTCGTAGCTGTCAGGAAGCATCATACGCTCCCGCAACACGGTGAGATGATGTGGAAGATTTTCAGATGCAGTATTCACGCGGATAATATGCACAAAAACCCCGCCAAATCCAGACGGATGTTTTGCCTTTACCCAGGGGCGCGGTTTGGATGAAATTGCGCCATGTCAAACGACTTCTCGATCGAACGGAATTTGGTTTCCTCGCTCCCGATTCAAAACGATTCAGCGCGCATCGGCGCGCCGATGAACCGCCGCGCGTTCTTCAGGTGCGGTGCCTTATTGGCCGGCGGTTGTGCTTGTTGTCTTCCCACGGGCACCCTGCTGGCGGGCAGCAGGACAATGGCCGACCGGCGGCTGATCAGTCCGGGTTGCCGGACCAGCAAAGTGCGGGTTGCAAAGATATACCTTGGCAAACACAAGGCGCACTGGCCAACGCCAAAGCTCGACCTGAACACGGAGCGGGCAAGGTACGAGCAGTTTTTCCAAAAGAACTCGAGGGAGTTCGCTGACGTCGAGTTTGCCGTGAACGAACTCATCACCGAGAAAGAACAGGTCGATCCATTGAAGAGCCGTCTCGATGGTGTGGATGGTGTGTTGCTGATTCACCTTTCGATGGGTGTGCGCGAATGGGTGGAAAACATTCTTGGCGCAGGCAAGCCCACGGTGCTGTTCGCCGCGCCTTATTCGGGGCACGAATGGTCACAGTTCGGCCAAATCAGGGAAAAAGACCTTGGGCGTCATTTTGACTGCTTGCTCACAAGCAATCTTTCCGAGCTCGCCGCGGCTGTCAGGCCGTTCAGAGCGATTCATCATTTGCGGGAAGCGAAAATCCTGAACCTCACCACACGGCAGCCTGAAGCCGAAAGGTTGAAGTACATTGCCGACAAGTTCGGCACACAGATTGTCACGCTGGATTTGCAGAGGGTGTTGGACGCCTACAACTCGATCGACCCGCGAACTGCAGAAATCGAAACGCGCCGGTGGATATCAGAAGCGCAGAAGGTGGTCGAACCGCCGCGCAAGGAGATATTTGATTCGTGCCGACTTGCCCTTGCTTTCGAGAAAGTTCTGGATGAAGAGAACGCCACTGTCCTCACGGTGGACTGTTATGGCACCATGTATCAGAAACTGCCCGCGTTCCCGTGCGTGGGTTTTGTCCGGCTCAACGACATGGGATTCGCCGGCATATGTGAATCCGACCTGTCGAGCGCTCTCACCTTTGTTCTTTTCCAGGGATTGTCGGGACGCCCGGGGTTCATAAGCGACCCCACGTTGGATGAGTCGAAAAACAGCATTATTCTGGCGCACTGTCTCGGGACCAGGAAAATGGACGGACCCGCCGGAAAAGCGGCGCCTTACCGGCTGCGGACAATAATGGAACGTCAGGAAGGCGTTGTGCCGCAGGTGTTCATGCGCATCGGCCAAAAAGTCACCCAGGCAATTATCACACGAACAGACGAGATCGTTTATTTCACAGGCACGATCATCGACACGCCAGACACCGACCGCGGCTGCAGAACCAAGATAACAGTCAAAGTGGACGGGAACATTCAAAAGCTGTGGCATAACTGGGCGCACGGTCTCCACCGCCTCACATGCTACGGAGACCTCACGACTGATCTCGCCCGTTTCTGCCGATTCAAGGACCTTAAGTTGACCAACGAAGCCTGATGAAAGGCCCGCGTCCGGATTCCAGACGGACATTTCACGCTCTGAAAGGGCGCGTGCCGGGCGTCACCTGTTGACTCGCGCATGTCCCGATCATCACTGCCGAAATCGAGGCCGCCGCTGGAGCGGATGCTCCGGATTCACCGTGCAATCCAGGCTGGCAAGCACCCGAATGCCACCACACTGGCCGCAGAAATGGAGGTCTCCACAAAGTCGGTCCACAGGGATATCGAATTCATGCGTGATCGGCTGGGGCTGCCAATCGAGTTTGACCCGCGCCGCAACGGCTATTACTACACTCAGGAAGTGGCTTCTTTCCCGACCCTGCAACTGACCGAAGGCGAACTGTTCGCTCTGCTCGTCGCTGAAAAAGCCATCCAACAGTACCGCGGCACAACATTCGAGCGACCCTTGATGAGTGCATTGCGCAAAATGGCAGATTCACTGCCAGAACCCGTCTCGATCCATTTCTCGGATTGGGACCGCGCGATTTCGTTTCGCACGAGCGTCGAGCCGTTCTTGAACCTTGAGGTGTTTGATCAGCTGGCCCGCGCGACGGCCTCACGGCAACAGCTCCAGATCGATTATCGCAAACCCGGCAGCCGCGAAGCCGAAACACGCCTGATTGATCCCTATCACCTTGCCAACATCAACGGCGAATGGTACCTGTTCGCCTACGACCATTTGCGCGGTGATTTGCGCACATTTGTTCCGGCACGAATCAAGTCCGTGCGCCGCACCGGCAAGACATTCGCCCGGCCAACCGGCTTTTCCGTGGACAGGCAACTGCGCGACAGCTTCGGGGTCCACATCGCCGAGGGACAGTACGAGGTCATTTTGCGGTTTTCGGCTGCGGTGGCCGATTACATCCGCGAGAAACGCTGGCATCCGTCCCAGAAACTCCGCGAACTCGAGGACGACCGTGTTGAAATGCGCATGAAACTCTCGAGTCTGGTGGAAGTGCAGCGTTGGATTCTGAGCTGGGGCGGCGAAGTCGAAGTGCTCGCACCCCGGGACCTCGTGGAAAACGTCCAAAGAGCTGCAACGGCGATTCTCGACAGAACTCGCCGCGTTCTGGCACGATGTCGCCGTGGGCGTTCCGGTTCGGCAGTTTAACAAAATGATGGAGCGGGTCAGGGGTCGGCGCGGGCGGGTGCCTGTGCGCGACGGCGAAAGACCCGCGACGTCGGCAACGCACCGTGTTATTCTGGGAATTGACCCGTCTTTGCGCGGAACGGGATACGGCGTGATAAGGCTCGGCGACACCGGGCCGGAGTTGCTGGCTCAGGGCGTGTTGAAATGCCCAAGGGAATGGAACCGGTCCCGATGTCTTGTCCGCATCAACCGCGAACTCCAGAGCCTTGTGTCGCAGTGGCAGCCGACAGTGTGTGTTGTCGAAGGCCTTTTCTACGCGCAGAATCTCAGGACCGCGATTGTAATGGGCGAAGCGCGCGGAGCGGGACTGGCTGCGGTTGGCAGCGCCGGGCTCGAGGTGTACGAGATCGCTCCGCGGCGCGTCAAACAGGCCATCGTGGGACATGGCGGCGCCGCAAAAATCGCCGTCGCCAAAATGGTGCAGAAGCTGCTCGGACTGCCCAAGACACCCGAGCCAGACGCCGCCGACGCGCTGGCATTGGCACTGACTTTTGTCCATGAGCAGGGCCGATGCTCGCCAAAAGCTCTCAAACGCATATGATCACTTTCTTGCAAGGCACACTCGTTGAAGCTCTGCCGACACAAGTGGCAATTGATGTCAACGGGGTCGGATATGAAGTCACGATCCCGCTTTCGTCCTATGAGAAACTTCCGCCGCCGGGCAACAAGGTCCGGCTGCTGACGCATCTTGCCGTGCGTGAGGACGCCCATGTTCTTTACGGGTTTGTCACAACCGCCGAACGCGACCTGTTCCGGCTTCTAATCAACAGTGTGAGCGGGATCGGCCCCAAGACAGCGCTCAACATCCTCAGCGGGATGACACCAGCGGCTTTCCGAGGCGCCGTTGCAAACGGGGACGTCAAAACCCTCTCCCGAATCAACGGCGTCGGCAAGAAAACCGCCGAGCGGATAGTGGTCGAACTCAAAGACAGGTTCGGCGCCGCAGCCACATGGGAATTGGCATCAGCACAACATGGCCTCACACCCGAGGAACAAAAGGTCAATGACGCGGTGCTGGCGTTGCTTGCGCTCGGATTCAAGATTGGACAGGCACAGGACGCTGTTCGGGCAGCGTACGCGGTGCTTGGGCCATCCGCCGCTTTGGAAGAACTTGTGCGCACAGCCCTCAAAACAAGCGGCAAATGAGCGACCAAGACCTCAGTCAATCGGGCGACAAGCCTGTGTCCCGGCGTGTTGTAATCCCGAAGCAAACCACGCTGGCAGGTCGGTTGGCCGCAGGACTGTTGTACGCACTGATCCGGTCTGTCGATGCCACTATCCGGTACGAATGGACAATCCATCCCACCGCCGAAGCCGCGCTCAAATCCGGCCCGGTCATTTTTGCGATCTGGCACAATCGGCTTGCCCTTTCATTGGCGCTTTATCAACGCTTGTGCACACTTTGGCGAACTTCAGAGCGATGGACTCTGACGCCACCGCACATGGCCGCAATGGTAAGCGCCAGCCGCGACGGCGGCCTCCTGTCGCGGGTCCTTGAGCATTTCGGGGTTCAACCGGTCCGAGGATCAACCAGCCGTCGCGGCCCTCAAGCCATGCTCGAACTGACCACATGGGCTGAACGCGGTTATGATCTGGCGGTGACACCCGACGGCCCGCGCGGTCCGCGAGAAGCGGTGCAGGAAGGTGTGCTTGCCCTTGCGCAGTTAACCGGACTGCCAATCGTGCCGGCGAGCTATCGACTCCCATGGAAATACGTCGTCAAAAGCTGGGACCGGTTCCAGGTCCCTCTGCCTTTCTCCCGATGCAGTGTTGTTCTTGATGAAGTATTGCGCGTCCCCTGTGAAGCCACAGAACAAGAACGCGAATCAGCACGGTTCGAACTCGAACGCCGCATGCGGGCGATAAGCATGTGAAAAGCAGGCCGTACACTCCGGCACTTTGCGCGTGCGCGCAAATTCAACGCACGCCGATGCACTGATGTGCTTTGCAAGTCACATGAAGGTGTTCCGCCCAAAGGCGGGACTCTAACCCGGAAATCTCACCGGCCAACGCCCCAGATACACCCATGCCTTCAATCCGGTGAGATTTCCGGGAGCCCGCA
>JARYMD010000202.1 GCA_029907285.1 Verrucomicrobiota bacterium
CGGCGCTGGTGAGCGAGCGCTGCGCTTCTTCGAGATCGGCCTGCGTAATCACGATGGTTTCGTCGGGTGCGCTATGGTGATCGGCTTCCGGCGTGACGCCGCGCATGTGGAACAGCGCCGTGCCGCCATACGTTGCCACGCTCGCGCTGAACGACTTGAGATTCTCGACGCTGGCCGAGACCTCTTCGATTGACGCTGCCATTTCGTTGATGGAGGCGGTGGTTTGCTCGGCAGCGCTGGCGAGCTCGGCGGCATTCCCTGCCACACCCTTGACCGACTGCGCCATTTCTTCCATTGAAGCGGCAGTTTCATTGACAGATGTGTTCAGGTCGGCAGTTTCTGCGCTTACGCTCTTGATTGAGGCGGCCATTTCGGTCATTGCGTTTGTCACGGCCGTGGCTGAATTGGCCATTTCCTGGCTTGAGGCTGCGACAGCGTTGATCGAGTTGGTGGTTTCTTCGATGGACGCGGCAATCTCGGCAACCGAACTTGCCAGCGACGTCGCGTTTGCTGTCATCTGCTCGATTGATGCGGCCATTTCGTTTGCCGAGGAGGCCAGTTGTTCTGTCGGCGTAAGGAGCGATTCGATGCGTTCGGCTGTTTCCCGGACGGAGGCGGAAGTCTCGTTGGTTTCGCTGACTGCAAGGGTGACAGACCGCGTTTGCTCGTCCACACCGGAACTGACTTCGGCGCTGATGCGCGCGACCTCATCTGCAGTTGCTTTGAGGCGGGGCGTTCCGTCACGGACGCGGGCCACTGCGTCTTTGACAAGCGAGGTCTTGTTGTTGCCTTTTTGTTTGTGGGTTTTCATAGAGGTTCGCGGTTTCATGTTTCTTGAGCGCTATTGGACTTTTCGCATTGGGGGATTTCGGTGGTGTTCACCACAGCTCCAATGTCGAGAACCAACACAGGTTTCTCGTCCAGCATTACAAAGCCCTGCAAATAATGTTTGGTTGATTCACTGATTACGTCGGGCGGCGGTTGAATGCGTTCTGTCGGAATTCTCGTGAACCGCCTGCATGTATCAACAATCAGCCCTATTGTGCGGTCCTTGTGGCGCACGACCACCAATCTCGTTTGCATGTTGAATGGCATTCGTTCCATGCCGAATCGGAGGCGCAGGTTGATGACCGGTATTACCTTGCCGCGGAGGAACACGACCCCTTCGACGTACGGCGGTGCATTCGGCACAGGCGTGATGTGCTCGACCATTTCCGTTTCCTGCACGTCGCAACTTCTGACGGCGTAGGCTGTGCCTGCAATCTCGAACAGGATGAACGGCTCCAAGCTGGTTTGGGATTCTGATTTGTCCATGGCTAAGCAACACGGTTGTTGGGGTCCAATGTGTCTGCACAATGAGAAGCGGATGCCACGGGCGCCCGTTTGGCCGTTCGGGTGTGCGCCATCAGCGCCAATGCGGTGGGATCAAGAATGAGTATGACCCGGCCGTCGCCCAGTTCAGTTGCGCCCGAAATCCCGGGCACTCTCACCAACGGATCAGCCAGCGGCCGGACCAGTATCTCACGCTGCCCAAGAATGCGGTCCACAACCAGGCCGGCAGTGACGCCACCGGCGCTTGCGAGCAGGATGTAACACTCACTGCTTTGGGGCGATTCCCAATTGAAGCAGCGGGACACCCGCACCAGTGGCAACAGCATGCCCCGATGCGGCAACAGTTCGTCGGCCTCAAGAGCAAGTATTGAAGATAAATCGGCTCTTATCACCTCGCGCACCAATGGCTGCGCGATGGCCATTGTCTGCCCGGCGACTTCAACAACAAGTACGTCCGCTATCAGCAGTGTGATCGGCAGCTCAATAGTGAAACGCGTTCCTTTTCCGGGTTCGGTGTGAAGAGCCAGCTTCCCGCCGAACTCCCGCACAGCGCCCAGCACCACGTTCATCCCAATGCCCCTGCCCGAGGCAAGGTCAGCTCCGTCACGCGTGGAAAAGCCGGGTGCGCACAGAATATCGAGCAAAGATGCCTCGTCCAACCGGCTCTTTTCGTCCATGAGGCCCATTGCGCGGGCGCGAGCTGCGACCTTTTCCAGGTTGATTCCGCGGCCGTCATCCTCGATTTCCAGGGCGACAGTGTCACCAGAAGCGGAAGCGGAAAGGCGGAGCGTGCCTTCGGGGGATTTGCCAGCCGCGATTCGTTCCTCGGGGGGTTCGATCCCGTGGCTGATTGCGTTTCGAACGATGTGCAGCAGAGGCTCCATCATCCGCTCGACAATGAGCTTGTCGATTTCAGTATGCTGACCTTGAATCTCGACTTGAACGCGCTTGCCCGTTTCACGCATCAGATCGCGAACAACAAATTGCATTCTCTCGAACGCTTCACCAATGGGAACCAGCCTGACACGCATGATTGCTTCGCGGAGGTCGCGCAGGTGGCGGTCCATGACCTGGCTTGTCTCATGCAGTGCCGCCCATTCAGCCCCCTGAGCTGCACGCCCAACACTGCGCAACTGGTCTGTCAGCCTCGCTTTGCTTGTGAGAAGCTCGCCCGCAAGGCGCATCAGGTCATCCAGGCGCGAGAGTTCAACTCTGACGATGATTGAACGGGTGGCTGATTTGTGTTCTGTGGCCGGCGGTGGTGGAGGAATCTGGACAGGCGGCGCAGTTTGCGGCGCGGGTTCATGGGGTTCCGGTGGCAAAGGTCCGGGGGCGGCCTCGAGCAGCTTGCATTCCAGACCCTCAGCCCTGAGTGCATCGAAAGAGCTTGGGCCGGCCTTGGTTGCGATGGTGAAGTCAAACGCAACGCCCTTTTCAATCGCCCGCGGCCTCACTTGAAGCAACCTTCCTATTTCGTTCAGGCGCGTTCTGACTTTGTCCACGCTGAGGCCGCGCTCGAGCAATTCCTTCGACGGAATGTGTGTAACCAGCCAGCACGATTCACCGGCCTGAAGCTGGGGATTGGGTTTTTCCTGCGGCGCAGGCTGGGCGCTTTGAAAAGGACTTTGAGAAGGAGCGACAGGCGCGGTCTTTTTGGGGACTCCAGAAACGATCTGGGTCAGCCGCGCCATCGCCTCGTCAATGGAAGGGATTGGCCCGTTTGCTTTCTTGGCTGAGATGATCTGTTCGAGGAGATGGACCCCGGCTTCGATTTCCGAGGTGAGACTGGATGAAAAAGCCAGTCGGCCGTCGCGCAACGCCGCCAAAATCGCTTCGAGCTGATGCGCAAGCCGTTCGGCCTCGACGAGGCTGACCATGCCTGACAATCCTTTTATGGTGTGGAAACATCGGAACAAATCATCCACGCCGGCGCGGTCCGGTTTTGATTCGCCGCTGAGACGCTCGAGTTCCAACACCCTGCGGCGGGCAGTGCGCAAATGGTCTTCGCAGTCCGCGTAATAGTCGTCCATGAACCTGGCGAAGAACTCCCTTGCGTTGATGTCAGAATCTTGGTTCATGAGTCCTCATGTGCCCAGCAGCTTGCGGGCGCAGTCCAGCAGTTCCTGTTGAGAGAAAGGCTTTGTAAGGTACGCCGAAGCTCCCAAGGCGAGCGCCTCGGTCTTGCTCAGGTCGTCTCCACGCGTCGTCAGCACAAGGACCGGCAGGTCTTTGTACGCCTGGTGCTGGCGGAGGAACCGAAGAACCTCAAACCCGTGCATGTCCGGCATGTTAAGGTCCAAAACCATCAACCCTGTCGGCGCCAGAGCGAGCCGTTCGACCGCTTCAAGTCCGCTGGCTGCCTGGTCGAACACGACATTGCCCAGCGGCTGCAACACGGACATGACCATTCGGCGCATTGTTTGAGAGTCATCGACAACCAGTATTCGGACGGGTTGCGGCGGTGGCTTCGGACCAGCTTGGCGGCGAGTGTTGGCTGCCAATTCTCGGATAAGATCGGCAACAAGGCCGAACTGCGTTGATTTATCAAGGAAATAATGTGCGCCGGCTTGGAGACAGCTTGCCCGGTAGCCGGGTTCCGTGTAATTGGTCAGCACAATTAAGACTGGTTTTGGGACAACGTTCTTGGCGGCTTCGAGCACCGCAAGGCCCCCGCCGCCCGGCATTCGGAAATCAAGCACGACTGCGTCGGGGGTATGAGTCTGTATCGCAGCAATTGTCTGAGGCGCGTCTTCTGTCTGAGCAACAACCTGAACTCCGTTGACCTCTCCCAGCAGATCGCTGAGGCCGCGCCGCACAGCCGGCGCGTCATCGGCAATCACAACCCGGATTGTGTCGGACCCGGAGGCAGTGTCTGCGTTTTGGCTCATCAGGCAGCAGCATGCCATGTTCAGGGACGATGTCTGTAGTCCCAGGGGCTCAAAATCAGATGAGGCTTTGTCCTACAAACCGCCAAACTGGAGCCCAGAAGGATTACTCGGCCAGACCGTGCTGCTGGCCGTAGCGGACGAGCTCTGCTGTGCAACGCAGGTTGAGCTTCTCGAGAACACGGGCGCGGTAGGTGCTGATTGTCTTCGGGCTGAGTGAGAGTTCGATGGCAATCTGCTTGATTGTCTTCCCTGAAGCAAGCATGCAGAGGACCTGGAATTCCCGGTCTGCCAATGCTTCGTGAGGGGCGGGCCCGGATGGTTCTGCGATGGATGCCGCAATTGTTTCGCCCAGCGCGGGGGGCACATAACGGCTGCCGCTGAGCACCTTTTTCACTGCAGCCACAAGTTCTTCCGGCGCGGTTTCCTTGGTGACATATCCCGCCGCGCCGGCTTTCAAGGCGCGCATTCCGTATTGTTCGACCGGATGCACCGTAAGCACCAGAACCGGCAGCTTGGGGCGCGTCACCCGCAGGTCTTTGAGCACTTCCAATCCTCCGCGCCCGGGCATTGTAACATCCAGCAGCACAATGTCCCAATGTTCGCGTCTGATGGCATCCATCGTTTCCGCTGTGCTTGCAGCTTCGCCAACAATGGGTTCTTCGAAATTGTCTTCGAGGATTTCCCTCAAACCTCGTCGCACAACTGCGTGGTCATCTGCTATCAGGACTTTCATGTCTCGCAAGACTGGCACTGCGGAATTCAAACAGCCGACGGCGGATTTGCCGGGACTGACAGCTCGACGGTGGTTCCTCTTCCAGATTTGCTTTGTATTCTGAGAGTGCCGCCGCAGCTCTGTGCTCGTTCTCGCATCCCGAGCAACCCGAGCGACTGTGCTGCTGCGAGCGCAGATTCATCAAAGCCGCGCCCGTCATCTTTGACCTTGAGATGGAGAATCCCGTTTGATTCTTCGAGTTTGACCTCGACGTGCCGGGCATTTGCATGGCGGGCTATGTTGGTCAGGATTTCCTGAAAAATGCGGAACACAGCAGTTGCAGTCGCGGGCGCAACCGCCAACTCACGCTCCGGCAGCAAAAGGAGGATGTCAACGCTGGCTCGCTTCTTGAATTCATTCGCCTGCCAGTCAATTGCAGCCACCAACCCAAGGTCATCAAGCACACCCGGCCGAAGTTCAGAACATATCTTCCTCGTGATGGCGATGGTGCCGTCTATGGATTCTTCCATGAGCTTGAGGCGGCTTTGCATTCCTGCAGTCACCGGGTTCTCAGGCAGACGGGCCAGCCGGCGTTGCATCCACGCAACATCGAGCTTGAGCCCCGTAAGAGCCTGACCCAGCTGGTCATGGAGTTCGCGGGCGATCCTGGCGCTTTCTTCCTCGCGCAACTTCACCAATTGCTGCGAAAGCGCTTTCGAACGCGCGCAGGCTGCTTTCAGCTCGTTCAACAGAGAGGCGCAATGTTCGGAGGCATTCGCCTCTTCAAAGCGGGGTTGTTCAAGCTTGCATCTGCGCATGAATTCTTCAAAAGCAGCAGGCAGGTCTGCCCAATAACCATCTCCCACCATGACGAAGCCGAGAGCGCCTGTTCGCGAGGCTTCGGCGATGCTTGAAAGCTCCTCTTTCCTGAGCGCCGCCAGAACAGGCACGTCCGGAAAACAAAGCTTCACGGTTCCGACAAGGTTTGGGCCCGCTAGGTCCGGCGAATCAAGGTCAATCAACACCAAGACCCGCCCGGCCGACCCCTGATCGCTTGAGAGCATCGCAAGCAGCTCTTCAAGAGTTGATGCGCAATCGATCGTGACCTCCGCCTGGCGCGAGAGAACGGCACCGGCCTTTTCGGCTCTTTCCTTGCTCTGGGTGAGGTACAGCACTCGCGTCATGGATGTGGCAAGGCCCGGTGCAGATCGTTTCGCAGCGCCCATTATAGCCAAAGGCTTTGGGCATGTCCACAGCTCAGACATAGCCAGTTCCGGGCCGATCAGCCTTTCTCGCAACCTTTGTCGAACCTTTGTCGCTCACAATGCGCGCCAGTTTGGTGCGCATGTTTCGCAGCCTTGTAGCGCGGGCATTCTTGCCCGCGCCCAGCCGGTCAATGTTCGGGCGCCGGATTTGTGTGATCGAAACAGATCGTACGATCGGCCGTCGGGCTGATGCGGCCGAGACGGCCGCGCTCCAATGGGCCTTTCGCCCGCTGCGCTACTGGGCCTCCGCAGACCAAGAAACGGCATTTCTTGGCCAAAGCAAGGTTAGCCTGGCCGCTGGTTGTATCTAACTTTGCCGATCTTTGTCCAAGGGCTCTGTCGGCGATTGAACATGCACAGACAAGAGACCTTGATTTGATGGACAACCCAGGGGCCGGAAATCACCGGCGGCGTTGTGGAACCATGAACCGGCAACAGTCTGTTGGGACCAGTATGTTGACTGTCATGAGATCAGGGGCGATTGAATCGTCGCGGGTTTTTCTGCTCTGCTGTTTCGCGAGACCTGCTGTTTTCTTTGCTTGTCAATGATGCAAGGACCGGTGGCGCCATGGTGCTCACACCCGAACAAGGAATTGCAGGGGCTATTTTCGTTTGCCTGACCGGCGCCGCGTTGGCGTTTGCACTCGCGCACAACAGACGAACAGCCGGCTGGGCGGCGTTTGTGGCCACGTCGATTTCCGGCTTGTTTGTCATCAGTGCCGTCGTTCGTGTCCTTGCTGAGGGTCCTTCGACCGATCCGGCGAGGTTCCTTCAGATGCCGTTGCTGGGGTTTGCGCTGAGACTGCACGTGGACGGTTTGAGCGCGGTGTTCTTGTTATTGGCAGTGCTTGTTGCAGTGGCAACGGCTGTATATGGCATAAACTACATGGACCATTACCCCGAGTACAATGTCCGCAGGTATTATCCGCATTTTCTGCTCTTTCTTGCCGCCATGTACGGTTTGCTCACCACAACGGACATGATGTGGTTCTTTTTCATCTTCTGGCAGATGATGACATTGCCCGGCTACGCGCTCATCAGATACGAGCACCGCATCCGGCAGAATGTAACTGCGGCCAACAAATATCTGCTGATGATGCAGATTGCCTGCCTGGCCACAATGGCAGGGGCCGAATTGCTGGTCTGGGGTGAAGGATCAGTCTCGGCCGCGGGCGGTCTGAAATACGATTTCGAGACCGTCAAGGTGGGGCTTCCAACATTGCTGGAAGCACGGCCTGTGACGACAGCCCTTGCCTTTGCTCTGTTCCTTGCCGGGTTTGGAATCAAGATGGGGATGTGGCCATTTGGGCAGGTTTGGCTGCCTGACGCGCACCCGGCCGCGCCTTCGCCGGTGAGCGCCATGTTGTCCGGGGTGATGATCAAAACCGGCGCATACGGTCTGATGCGCTACTTTCTCTGGCTGCCGGCGGATTGTGGAACCACCCGATTTCGCATGGGATTGTGGGGTGGGCTGGTTGTGGTGTTGGGAACAGTCACGCTTTTCACCGGTGCAGCACAAGCATTAAAACAGGAACAATCAAAACGCCTGCTGGCGTTCAGCAGCATTGGCCAGATTGGTTACATAATGCTCGGCACCGGTGCCTGCATGGCCCTGTTGGCCACCGGCGACAGCGGCGCAGGCGCGCTGGCCCTTATCGGGTTCACCGGAGCTTTGTTTCATGTGCTCAATCACGGATTGTTCAAGGCACTGCTGTTCCTGAATGCAGGATCGCTGATGCATGCAACAGGCACCCAGGACCTGAACCGCATGGGCGGCCTAATGCGTTTTATGCCTGTGACCGCTGCCACTGCCTTGG
>JARYMD010000203.1 GCA_029907285.1 Verrucomicrobiota bacterium
AACCGCCTTCCTCGGGTCTGACAGAACCTCAACAAGTTTCTGTACCCTCGGCTTGAGCGCTTCCAACTGATCCAAAGTGAAAGACCTGACCGCGGTTCCTGACTCGTACGTGCGGTAATTGACGTGGTAATAAAACCCGCCCTTGTCGCTCGTCACCTTGCAGCTCTTGGCGTATGGTATCGGGAAATACAGGTTCCACCCTTTGCTGTACTCGCCCGCAATCGGCCGTGGCAAACCCGGAAACTTGCCTCCCAAAACATCCGACATCGGCGATTCAATGACCGGCTTCTCCGAATCATCAATGTAAATTCGCAATGTCCCGGCCGGGTTTGCCGACCAAATACGCACGATCGCACCGGGCCCGGGCGCGTCCATCATCACGTACTCGGTCCGCCCAGCCCTTTGTTCCTCGCGCAAGTAGTTGCCGCAATCGTTGTTCGCAAACCAGTCTTCAGAAGGCGACCGCGCCTTCCGATCGTACGATGAAAACTGCCTGCACGTGTAAGACGGATGCGGAAATCGCGCCAGTCCTTTAAGGTCGGTCATCTCGTCCAGCAACGATCCCACCGAAATGGCGCCTTGTTCACCCGCACTCGCTGCAATGCAGCCCAGGACTGCAACAACTCCAACTCCCGTCCGAAAAATAGAAACGATCGGTTTCACGCCCCGATTGTAGCGCGGTTCCCCGGGGCACAGTCAAGTTTCGCAAGACTAGCCCAAGAATTCCACCGGCTGGGTGCGGCGAAGAATCGCCGCGCTCCCGCAGCGCGAACCGTCAGAACATTACCGCATTGCACACATGTCCGGCCTGAATCTGAGCCTCCGTTTTGCCACCTTTCAAATTGATGCTCTCTTGGCTGGACTTACAGCAGGAAACTCGTTATCTGAACTTCCATGAAAACCGCTTCTCATTTGACGTCACGGCTCCTGCAATTTCACATCCTCGTGTTTTGCCTGATTTCCCTGAGTACAAAGTCACATGCGCTGACGATCTCGCGCGACGGCCGCCCCGAGTGTGTCATCGTCCAGCAAGCAGAAGCTGACGCGCCCGAAAAGAACGCTGTGCGCGAACTCGTCTCCACGCTGCGCCAGATCACCGGCGCCGAGTTTGCAGTCGTTACCGCCCCTTCAGAAGCACCCGCAAAAGCAATTATTGTCGGCCAGGGCCAGATCGCCAAAAGGCTCTTCCCGGAAGTCGAGTTCGACCAGCTTGGCCGGGAGGAAATCATCATAAAAACAAAAGGTGACAAACTGCTGCTCGCCGGCGGGCGGCCGCGTGGAACCCTCTACGCCGTATCGCAGTTCCTCCAGGAAAACTGCGGCGTTCGCTGGTGGACACCATGGGCAAGTCACATCCCAAAACACACAACACTTCAGATCAGCCAGTGCGACGTGCGCTATCGGCCGCCATTCGAGTCCCGCGACCCGTTCTGGTACCCTGCGTTTGATTCCACATGGGCGGTCCGCAATTTCTCAAACAGCCAATCAGCGCGCATCCCTGAAGACATGGGTGGGTGCATCCGATACAAAGGATTCGTCCACACGTTTTACCCTCTCGTCCCGCCGGAAAAGCATTTCGCTGAACATCCAGAATGGTACAGTCTCATCAACGGCAAGCGCACCACAGATCATGCACAGCTCTGCCTGACCAACCCCGACCTGCGCAAGTTCGTCGTTCAACGAGTCAAGGAATGGCTGCGTGAATCGCCCGAGGCACGCATAATCTCCGTCTCCCAAAACGACTGGCACGGTGGGTGTCAATGCGACAAATGCAAAGCCATCGACGACGCCGAAGGCAGTCAAGCCGGCACAATGCTCGATTTCGTCAACTATATCGCGGAACAGATCGAGTCTGAGTTCCCCAACGTTGCCGTTGACACGCTCGCCTACCAGTACACACGCAAACCACCCAGAACAATCCGGCCCCGGCCGAATGTCATCGTGCGCCTCTGTTCGATCGAATGCAATTTCCGCGAACCGCTTTCATCCCCGGCGAACGCAAAGTTCGGCGACGACATTCGCGGCTGGGCGAAAATCTGCAACCGGCTTTACGTGTGGGATTACACGACCGATTTCGCTCATTACCTGCAGCCGCACCCCAACTGGTTCGTTCTCGGCCCAAACGTCCGATTCTTTGCAGAACACAACGTCAAAGGCTTGTTCGAGCAGGGCGCGTACCAGAGCTATGGCTCCGAATTCTCAGAACTGCGTGCATGGGTACTTGCACAACTCCTCTGGAACCCAAATCAGGACGACCAGAAGCTTATCGACACTTTCCTCAACGGCTACTATGGGCCTGAGGCGGCCTTCTACATCCGCGGGTACATGGACATGATGCACAAGGCATCCGCAGGATGGAACCTCACCTGCTTCTCGAAAACCGACACCTCATTCTTCAATTTCCAAACACTCGCCAACGCCGAACGCTTGTGGAAACAGGCCGAACAAGCAGTCGCAAATCAACCCGACCACCTCGTTCGCGTCCAACGAGGCCGAATGTGGCTCGGCTATGTCTGGCTCTCTCTCTGGGACAAACTCCGAAAGGAATGCAACAGCCAGGGCGCCACTTGGCCGCTGCCAGAATCAAGGAAAGCTTACGCAGCAGAATGGTTGAAGCTCGCCCAGGGCGTCCGGGGCCTGCCATGGACAAAAGTCACTCATCTCAATGAATCAGGTCTCACCCCCGAAAAATTCGCCGAACGCTTCTCCGACAGTCCCTAACCCTGGAACCTTACCGCTCTGAAAGCAGCGATGCGCCTGGCGGGCCGGCCATGCCCTCCGGACCGGAATCAATTCTTGCCAAAACCTCCTGGGCAAGCACTTCGTACGCCGAGGCAGCCGGACTGTAGGGGTCATACTCGATGATCGCTTTTCCGAAACTCGGTGCCTCGGCCAAACGCGTCGTTCTCGGTATCACAGTGTCAAACACAAGCTCGCCAAAATGCTGCCGCACCTCGGCAACAACCTGCGGCGACAGCCGTGTTCGGCCATCGTACATCGTCATTACCACGCCCATCAGCTCCAAATCCGGGTTAACGCCAGTCTCGCGCAATTGCCCTGCAATGCGCGTGATCGTCGAAATGCCCTCCAACGCATAGTATTCACATTGAATAGGGACAAGCAGCCGGTCCGCCGCCGCAAACGCGTTCAATGTCAGAATCCCCAACGACGGCGGACAATCCACAAGAACCAGCTCCGCGCGCCCGCTGGTTCGGACAGGCTCAAGTGTAAAGCGCAATCGCAGCAAATGGTTCTCAAGCCTCGACAGCTCCACTTCAGCCCCGCACATGTCGAACTCGGCGGGAACAATCTCAAGACACTCCCGCCCAGTGCCAACGATGCGCGCGTCCAGCGGCTCCTGACCCAGCAAAGCCCGGTACGCGCTTGCGCCGGGCGTCTTGGAAAGCCCCAACCCGCTCGTCGCGTTCGCCTGAGGGTCGATATCCACCAACAGAATCCGCTTCCCAAGGCGCGCAAGACACGCCGCAAGGTTTACAGCCGTGGTCGTCTTGCCCACGCCGCCCTTCTGATTCGCAACCGCAATTACGATTGTTGGCACCGCACGATTTAAGAGAACAACCCGCCCCAAAGCAAGGGATTGTCTCGCGCTCGCCAAAGCAAGACCAACAACTGTTGTTGTGGGAATGGCAAGAAAGAATGATTTGACACGCAAGACGCGCTTGAAAGAAATTGCCAAGTGAACGCTGAGCTTTGCAGAGCCGGCCGGCTTAAACCCGGTCGCACGCGCCAATTGAATCAGCAGGAAACATTGCTTGCCGTCACAACCACTATGAAACTGTTTGTTTGCTTGCTCGCGCTGGTGGGCTGGACACTCCGTGTCCATGCCCTTGACAAACCCGGCCAACAGATTCTCTACCAGATATCTTCCGGCACTTACACAATGGTGGGCGGCATCTGGGGCGAACTTGAAGCCCAACTGCCAAACCCGGATCAAACGTTCATCCTCCTGAACATCAACCAAACCGCAAACCGAGCCGACTTGACAATCCTTTGCAAGGATCAGCGCACAGTCTTCCTGGCCCTTTCCAACGGAATCGTCACAGACAACACAATCCGGTTCAAACAGGAAACGGCTCATCCTTACCCGGACATTGAAGAGCTGGGCACTGCGGATTACGTCGTTACCCGGGCAGGCAACGAACTCCACATCAAAGGTGCAAGGGACTTCCCAGTTGTGTGTTGCGATATCCCATATTACTTCGCCCACACCGACGTCGTCGCAACCGAAGTGCCTGCGCTGGCAATAAGGGTCAGCGAGGTTGAAATCTGCTGGCCCTCTTCATCGAACTGCACATACCAGGTGCAGTACCGATCCGATTTCGAAAAGGGCTCATGGACCAATCTCGGCGACCCAATTCGCGGGAACGGCGCGCTCATCTGCACCACCGACAAAATACCCCAGGGCGCCCCACAGCGCTTGTACCGCATTATATTGCTTCCGTGAATGCACAACACCAACCCGGTTCGCGCGCTTTCGGCCAATTCACACGGCAATCAAGGCTCAACAGCAGAATCCCCGGGAGATAAGGAGCAGTGGACACAAGTCTGTCACCAACAATCGCGCGCAGGCGCCTGCCATTCGCAGCCAAACTGGTGTTGTCGATTCTGCCGTGCATTCTTGTCATCGCCGTCACAGAGGCCGTTCTGCGGTTGACCGGCTGTGGTTATCCGGCCGGGTTCTTCCTGCGCACAGAGCACGCCGGCCAAAAAACCCTGATCGAAAACACGCGCTTTGCATGGCGGTTCATGCCAAAACAGACAGCACGCGCGCCGCTCTCGTTCCAATTCCCCGAGGAAAAACCACCCAATCACTTCCGAATATTCGTGTTTGGTGAATCAGCAGCAATGGGCGACCCCGAACCCGCCTTCGGTTTTTCTCGAATCCTCGATGTTCTGCTCCAGGAGAGGTATCCAAGCCTCAGGTTCGAGGTCATCAATACCGCGTTCCCTGCAATAAACTCGCACGTGATCCGCGAAATAGCGCGCGACTGTGCAACTTGCAATGCGGACGTATGGATCGTTTATGCCGGCAACAACGAAGTCATCGGCCCCTTCGGCGCAACCCCGGCCTTTGGCTCCAGCGCACCCCCAAGCCAGGTTGTCAGAGTTGAATCCTTCCTGAGCCGATTCCGAATCGGGCAGTGGCTTGGCGGCTTTGCCAGAGAATTGCGCACACGCCGGCCGGCAAATTCAACCGAAATGACCGAGCTTCTCCTTTCTCGCCCGGTGGTTGACACCGACCCTGTCCTGCAAAGGATTTACGCGAACTTCGAAAACAACCTGCACGCTATTGTTCGCCTTGGACTGCACGCGCGCGCCCGCATAATCCTCACCACCATGGTCTCGAACTTGAAAGACTGCGCACCGTTCATTGAAGGTGAACCACCGCCGTTACCCCCTGAAAAACTCGCAGTATGGCAAACGTGTTTTGACGAAGGCACGCGTTCGCTTGAAGAAGGCAACACCCAAATAGCCCTGGCCCGGTTCAAACAGGCCTCCACGCTCGCAGCAAAACACGCCGGCCTGCAGTTCCGTTTGGGCCGTGCCTCTCTGGCCACAGGCGATACCAACGCCGCCATGCGCCACCACCAAGCCGCTCGTGACATGGACGCCTTCAGAGCCCGGGCCGACAGCAGAATCAACGGAATCATCAAACGCGTCTCACAACGCTATCCCCACGAAAGAGTCATCCTCATGGACGCAGAGCAAGCTTTTAACACATCAAGTCCTTGCGGCATCACAGGCGCCGAATTCATGTGCGACCATGTCCATTTCAGGTTCTCGGGCAATTACCTGCTCGCCCGCCTCCAAGCCGCCGCCGTCTCCAGATTCATTCCACCCAATGCACAGTCAAAGGCCGAATGGCTGGATGAAGAAGCGTGCGCGCGCAAGCTCGCATTCACCGACTGGAACCGATACAGGGTCGCAGTCTCCCTCCGCCGCCAATTGTCCGGCAATCTCTTCAGACGCCAATTCAACCACCGCGACCAGGAAGCACGGCTACAGAACGAAATCCAAAGCCTGCTCAACGCCAACAAACCTGATGCAATGCCGCAGCAGCTTGCGATATACCGCGAGGCCGCCGCTGCAATGCCAAACGACTGGGTCCTTCAAGACCAACTCGGAAACTATCTCCTTGCACATGCGGATCGGCGCGGGGCATCAGCCGCATGGAGCAACGCAGTCCAGATCGCTCCCTACGCTTTCACGCCCCGCTACAAACTCGGCCTCCTGCTCAACCAGCCCGAAACCGCCAATGACGCACTCACTCATCTGCTGAGGGCAGAACGCCTCCGACCAGCTTCGCCGGAAGTCCACGCCGCAATCGGAACCGCGTACACTGACATCGGAAAACCAGCAGACGCAGATCGCCACTTCAAAATCGCCATCGCTCTCGACCCCGCCAGCGAGCACGCCAGAATCGCATGGGCCGAATCTCTGCTGAATCGCGGCCTTGCCAATGACGCACGCCATCAGTTGGAAACACTGCTCCAGTACAACACCAACAGCCTCCAAGCCCATCTCCGGCTCGCCTTGTTCTACGCCGGCCAAAACCAAACCCAGAACGCCGCCTGCCACTTCTCCGAAGTGCTGCGCATCGACCCAAACAACGAAACTGCGCGACGTTACCTCTCATCCCCAAACACACGATCAAACACGGCAATTACACCCAACTAATACCGCCAGAGAAGCTTGCTTGTGCAAAAACTACAATCTTGGTACTCTCTCGCGACTTGCCGGACACAGACGAAATGACAGCACACTCGCACAAACGCATCTGAACTCGCCATGGCAAATATGCAAACTCCGAAACTCACAAATATTTTCGCTGCTCTGATAATCTCCGCAGCAGCCAGCGTCTCCCAAGAAAGCCTCGGCAATCCCATGGCCGGTCTCGAAAGGCTCAAAGAGTTCGAAACCCGCCGTGCTTCATCATCAGACCCGGACTGGCAAAACGGAAATGGAGACGCACGGTCGATCCCTCCCGGCGGCACCCTCACACTTGCCGAACTCGAAGGGCCGGGGATCATCACCCACATCTGGTTTACCATAAGCCATCCCGCTCCGTTCTATTCGCGATTGCTCACGCTCCGCATCTATTGGGACGGCGAAGAGCATCCGAGCGTCGAATGCCCGATCGGCGACTTTTTCGGCATTGGCCACGGCGTTGACAGGCCTTTCAGTTCCATCCCGATAACGGTTACATCCGAAGGCAGAGCCAGAAACTGTTACTGGCCCATGCCATTCCGCAAATCAGCAAAGGTCATCGTCAGCAACGAGAGCGACAAACGATGCAACGCATTCTATTACTACATAGACTGGCAGAAGCACAAAACTCTCTCCGATGACGCCGCATACTTCCATGCAATGTACCGCCAGGAATTCCCGTGTGTCATGGGCAGGAACTATCTCCTTGCTGACATTGTCGGCCGCGGCCATTACGTCGGAACCATCCAGAGCGTGTACGCAATGTCAGATGGATGGTACGGCGAAGGCGACGATTTCTTTTTCATCGACGGCGCCACCGAACCCCAGCTCCGCGGGACAGGCACCGAGGATTACTTCTGCGACGCGTGGGGATTCCGCCAGCAAGCCTGCCCCTTCTACGGCACACCGCTCTGGGAAGGCTATCAAGCAGGTTCCAGATGCACTGCGTACAGGTTCCACCTCGCTGATCCAGTGACGTTCCGCAAATCGCTCCGCGCTGAAATCGAACACAAAGGAAGCCAGACTTTCCCGGATGGCAAAGTCAGCGGGTTCATAGAACGCGATGACCTCATGTCCTCAGTCGCTTTCTGGTACCAAACAGAACCGCACAAACCATGGCCGCCTTTGCCGCCCGGTCCAGAACGGCTCCCGTTCTCAGAACGAACTTTGATCGTCGGCTGGAAATCCGTCCAAACCGCTTCGCATTCGGCCGATCACAAAGTCGAAGTGCAAGATATCGGCGGTTTGACCGACGATAAA
>JARYMD010000204.1 GCA_029907285.1 Verrucomicrobiota bacterium
GCGGTGTGGCCCGCAAATTGTCCCTTGTTCGAATCCGCGGTTGCCCAAGTCTGCGGAGGAACCCCTCAAATGCCGACATGGGGACAGGCACGTTGTTCGCGCATATAAAAGACAAAGCGGCAGCAAGCTGCCGCACTCCAAGCGCTTCGCATCTCCCAACGCCCACTGCAACCGCGGCAGCGCCGCGTGCAGTGGGGGCTTGATCAGCGCGCTCTTCCCAGCGACGGATTTGCAGGGTGACGGCCGCGGGCGTGGCATTGCCTAAAGTGCAGGACAACCGATCGCGGTTGGAGTTCCGCGTTTACGCGGAAACTGTCTGCACAGGTTCATGCATGGTAGGGCTCGCCGTCCCCGGCGAGCCGGGCGGGTACTCGTTCGGCATTATGGCAGCGCATTGCCCGGCTGGTCCGGGGCGGAGCCTCGCTAGCCCGGCAATCTCACGGGAATGAAGATTTGGATGTCTTGGGCCGGTCAGGCACCGAGATTTCCGGGCTAGGGTTCGAGCACGGCGATGCTGTGGATTTCCAATTGCGGTACGGTGAAATGCACGGAACCGTTGCGGTGCTCAAATCGAAGCTGCTGGCCGCCTGGCTCGAGCACCACGCGTTTCGGTGGTTTGTCCTGCCGGACTTTCACTTGCAGCGGACCCACCGGCGCGATGGTTTCGAAAATCGGCTGTTCAGCATGCGGTCCTGCGGTGTTTACAAGATTCACTGTGATGCGGTTGCCCAGTCTTGAGACCACGACATCCACGTCATGGGACCCTTCGACTTCGACGATCGGATCAGGGAACAACTGTTTTGCAAGGTCTGCAAGAAACCCGCGCGCCACATCGGATTTGGCCTCAACATATCCGCGGCCGAAATCGAACCATGTCGCTGCAATTGTTCCCTCACCAAACTTCCAAATGGACGCAGCGGGCGTGTGGTGAGAGGCAAGGTCATTCGCGGCGTGAATCTTGCCATGCGGCTTTGCGGTCTCGCCGGCATTGATCTCGCGAGCCAGTCCTTTGACAGGCGTCAGTTTCCCGTTCCATTCCAGCCATAGGGACGTCGTGTTCTGCGCTGAATCCAACCTGTATCCCAACTCGGGTCCGAACAAAGCCGCGGCGCGGGGGCCGATGAGCAGCAAACTGCCACCGCCACGAGCGTATTTCAGGAGCGTTTCTTTGAACTCAGGCTCAAGGTAGTCGGTCTCCGGCAACACAATCAAACCGTACTCTTTTGCACGATTGTTCAGGTGGTGTTCGCCCACCACTTCAACCACGTACTGCGATTCGAGCAGTGCTTGCAAAGGGCCGCGCATCCGAGTGAGGTCTCTTGGGAAAAGGCCGTTCATGGCGCGATAATGTGCCGCTGTCGAGTAGAGCAGTGCGACCTGCGGTATGGGAACGGCGCGGTGGCACACTGCCTGGCGCGCCCGGCAGAACGCGGCCAAGTCAGCCATCAGTGGCACTTCTTCGTCATAAATTGAACCGTCGCGTTTCTGCTTGAAATAGGCCTGGAATCCGCCGCCCAGTGAAAGCACAACCGCGGCTTCGCGCTGCAATTGCGGCGCCGATTTGAGTCTGCGTCCTCCGGGGCCGGCTTGTCGGGTGAAGCTCCATGCCATGAGGTCCCACGGTTTGCCTTGTCGGACAAGATACCTCGCCGAGAACCGTGCCGAGTTTACGCTGTCTTCGGGCGAGTAATCACCCGAAAGCCAGTCAACCGGCGCCGACACCGGTTCGGGCATGTGGTCGGTGAATGCCCAATTGCTGCACAATTGCGTTTCGGGGTTGGTGCGTTTTACTTCGGCGATGTAATGGCGCAGGTATTGGCGGAATGCTTCGCGATTGAACTGCAGGAAATCGTACCAATGCGGATCGCCCGGTTTGCGTGGAACATCTGTGATGCCGGTCTTGGCCTTGAAAGCCGCAATCGCTTTCTCTCCGTAATCGGGGACCGACGCCCAGCACTCGCCGTCCACCCATGCGCCGTCCACACCGTAATCGCCGGCGAGCTCGCGCAATTGCGGAATCAGGAGCTTGTCAGCGTATTCGCTGAAGAAAGAGGTCGCGTTTGGGTTTGTTTTTCCGTCTGCGTTGACGGCGCCCCATTCGGGATGCAGCCGAATTGCCCCTGAATCCCAAACGCCCGAGTAATGCATGTAAAGTGCAACGCCGTTCTCTGCGGTGACATCGCGCCAGACTCTTAGCGGGTCGCCAACGAAACCCGGCGCGCGGTTCCCAACCCGGGTTGGGTAACTCGACAGGCCCGGATGCCCCTTGCAATCGATCTGCAAATAATCAGGGCGAACACGATTGACAATGTTTTGAACCATCTCGCGAGTTGTATTCCTGCCGATCTCAGTGCAGTCACGGCCCGCGTGAAAATCAAAGTGCAACCCGAAAAAACTCTCAGACCGCAGAAGACGTTTTGGCTGACCCGTCTTGCCTGGCGGGGCGTTACGCGCCAGTGCCGAATCTGGCGCCGCCGACCCTCGATCCGACAATTCTGGTGCTGAAACGTTGCTTGCTGCATCCGGCACTTCGGCACCCACAAGCCGGCCAATTTTAAGCAAGGCAACACAGAAGAAAAGAGAGAGCCTGGTCATACGACTAATCGAATTGTTTGATCGAGTTTGCACAATGCCGACCACTGCTGGCGAACATCTGGCCCGCATATTGTCCACGCTGAGTGATGTGCGCAGCACGTGTCTCGCAAGCCTTCCGATTCTGCAGGTGGAAATATGACAGGTCAAGGTGGATTCAGGTCATGCCAATCGTTTGCTGAATTGCTAGGATCAAAATGTGTCGAGAAGGCGTGCCTGTGGGGCGAACGGCGTTTGCTTTGTCCGCGTTCGCGGGTGCTGACGTGCGCAACTGCTTCGATGCTGTGCCGGGAGTTGCAACGCGCCGGTTCTCCACTCTGGTTCGGAAAGCCAAACTTAACTGAATGGTCCACATGAAGACTAACTCTCTTGATTCGGTTCGCATCCAATCGTGCCGCGGTCTGGTTGCGTTGGCGGCTTTATGCTTTGCAGCGGCCGGCTCTGCGGTTTGGGCAGCCAGCGTCATCGATCTTGACGCCACCCAATTGCCGGAGGGCCCGCTGAACACGTGGGTTAACAAGGGCACGTTGCCCGGCGATTTTACCTCTGCAGGCACGACCACACCCGCTGTCGTCAAGGCAAAGGCAGGCAAAGGCATCCAGTTCAGTTCAACCGCACACTATGTCGGCCCTGAAGTTCCCACATCTCTGACCGGCAATGCCAGCCGCACCATCGAGGCGTGGGTGTTCAATCCGACAGCGCAGGGTGAGGAAACGGTGTTCGCATGGGGCCGGCGCGGCGCTGACGGGATTAACTGCTCGTTCGGGCACGGAACCGATCTTTCATTCGGCGCTGTTGGGCACTGGGGGACAGCAGACATCGGCTGGGAAGGCAACATCACTTTCGGCGGATGGACCTATATCGTTTATACTTACGACGGCGATTACCAAACAACAACGGTGTACAAGGACGGTGTCGTGGCAAACTCCGAGGTGCTGAGCGCCCCGCTCAACACTGCTGCTGTCAGCGACTCCGGCGCGCCCCTGCATTTCCGCGTCGCCCGCCAAAATACTGCCGCAGGCGGTGTCAGCGGCACTGGTGTGGGCGACATCATCATCGGCAAAATCCGCGTGCACGACGTTGCGCTGGATGCCGAAACCATACTCGCCCATTACAACGCCGAAGTTGATCTGTTCATAGAACGCGATACCGACGGCGATGGAATGCCCGACTGGTGGGAATCGCTTTACCCGGCTTTCTTGAACATCAATGACAAGTCAGATGCCGCTCTCGACTACGACGGTGATGGATTGACCAATCTCCGCGAGTACCAGAACAAGACCCTGCCTGACAACCCGGACACCGACGGCGACGGCATCAAAGACGGCGCTGAAGTCGATCGCACCGTCGGCGGTTCGCCAGCCCCAACTGACCCAACCAAGCCAGACACTGACGCAGATGGCTTGAGCGACGGCGTCGAAACAGGCACCGGCATCTTCAAGAATGCGCAGGACACTGGTTCAGACCCTCTCAAGACTGATACGGACGACGACACGTTCGGCGACTGGCAGGAAGTGCTGCACGGAACCAACCCCTGCAATGCCGCAAGCACACCCCAAGAAGGCCGCGCACCGATCGTCGTTTTGGACGCGACCAAATTGCCCGCGGGCCCGTTGCCAACCTGGGACAATACCGGTCTTCTGCCCGGTAATTTTGTGGCCCGTGACGCAGGCGCAGCACCGCAAGTGACAACCATCGTCGGTGTGAACGGAGTTCAATTCGACGGCAATGAGTACTACACAGGCCCTGCAGCGCCGACTTGGGTTACCGGCAACGGCCCGCACACCGTTGAAGCATGGGTGTACAACCCCTCCATCGCGGACGAAGAAACCGTGTTTGCATGGGGCCGCAGAGGCGGTGGAGACGGCTCGAATTGCTCGTTCAATCATGGTGCAAATGCCGCCTACGGTGCCGTGGGTCACTGGGGCGGACCCGACCTCGGGTGGGACGGTAACATCGTCGCTGGCCAATGGACACATATCGCCTACTCATGGAACCCATCGACCATGTACCAAACCGTGTACAAAGACGGCCAGCCCGCCGCAAGCGAGTACCTCGCAAATCCGCTCGCGATTTGGGCCGTCGCCACTAACGGCAAGCCTCTGCCTTTCCGTGTGGCATCTCAAAACGATGACAACGGAAGCGCAACGGCAGGATTGCGTGGGTCGATGACCATTGCAAAAATCTCCGTTTATGACTACGCTCTCGATGACGCCGCCATCCTCCAGCACTACACAAGCGATGCAGGCACATTCGGCATACTCGACGAAGACAACGACGGCATGCCAACATGGTACGAGCGCCAGTTCGATTTCCTCAATCCCAACGACAAGTCCGACGCGGCCAAAGACCAGGACTCCGACGGCCTCACCAACCTCAAGGAATTCCAAATCGGGACCCGGCCAGACAACCCAGACACCGACGACGACGGCGTTCTCGACGGGACAGAGGTCAACACGCTGGGCACCCGTCCGCTGGTCGCCGACACCGACCAAGACGGTTTGAACGACGGTCAGGAAGTCACAGCAGCAACCGATCCCCTCAATGCCGACTCTGACTTCGACGGGTTCCCAGACGGGCTCGAGGTCGTGCGCGGCTCAGACCCGAAATCCGCCGGCAGTGTCCCATCATTTGCACAAACAGTCGCAATAATCGATGTCGATGCCGCCAATCTGCCGATTGGGCCGCTGGAGTTCTGGCCAAACAACGGAGCGCTCCACGGCAGGTTCAAGGCCGGCACACCGACCCCGGAGGTGCAGCTTGTCGGAGGCGTCAAGGCAGTCACATTTGATGGGACCATGTATTACTCCGGACCTGTGGCACCCACGTGGATGGTGGCCGACAGCGCCCGCACAGTCGAAGCATGGGTTTACAATCCACAGATCGCCACCGAAGAAACCGTGTTTGCATGGGGCCGCAGAGGTGGACCCGACGGATCGAACTGCTCGTTCAACCACGGCACAGACGCCGTGTTCGGCGCCGTCGGGCACTGGGGCGTGGCCGACGTGGGCTGGAACGGCAAGATCAGCGCCGGCCAGTGGAACCACATCGCGTACACTTATAACCCCGCTACATACGAGGCGATCGTGTACAGCGCCGGCCAACCGGCCAATACCAATGACATTTTCAGTGCCATCGGCGCCGGCCTCAACACGCACGGTGTGAACAACGCTCCCGAGCCCGACGCGGTTCCGCTGACATTCCTCATTGCCGCACAGCACGACGCCAACGGCGCTGTCACTGAAACGCTGCGCGGGTCTCTGTCCATCGCCCGCATCCGGGTATATGACCAAGCGCTCAGCGCCGATGCGATCGCCCAAATCTACAATGCTGAGGTCGGCAAATACAGCGCCATCACCATTCAGAGCATCACTTACAACGCAGCGACCGATGCGCTTACAATCACATGGAACGCTCTCCCCGGCGCCAAATACGAAGTTGTCGCAACGTCCGTTCTCGGAACAGCGTGGACGTCCATTGCGACGGATTTGACCACCGGCACTTACACCGATCACCCGGCGACGGCTGGCACCCAGCGGTTCTACCGGATTCGGCTCAAGTAGTCACGGACCGAACTTTGAGAGTTCAAGCGCGCTGTCGAGGACTGGCGCAGTCAACACGTTCAGCGCTAGCCTTCCATAACACTGTAAAGTGCGTTGCGGTCGGCGACGTTTACATGCGAGCCGCCCGCGCTGAATTCCGGCAGCGGTGGGAGAGCCCTCGGCGGCCGGCCCGGTTCAATAATTGTCTGCAGCGCCGCGTCAACCAACTCGGACATCGTTTGGCCGCGGCGTGCGGCCTCACGTTTCAGCTTGCGCATCGTCTCCTCGCTGATATTCAAGGTGGTCTTAATATCGAACACCATATTGCCCAAGTAGAATCTGTCAACGGACATTGCTTGGGCTGCCTCCGCTCCTGGCTTGCTGCACAAGCCGCAGCCCGGCTCCAACGGACAGGCTCCTTTCCTTTTGCCCGCCGGACGTCCGCATCGGAGCCGAACAAGCCCGGCCTCCCCACTAAATGGTTGACAAGTTCTGTCAAAAACTACGATTTGGTGTTCACCAGATGACAATCGGCTTTATGATGCCCACCCTCAAGACCGCCCTGCTGGCTGTTTCGCTGGCAATAACCACTGATACACTGCGCGCCTCGGACCCGGGCACCGATTACAAAGTCAACCTCGCCGTAGTGGCAACGCCATCGAGTTCGTATGTCTCGGGCGACACGTCGCTACGCGCCCTCAACGACAACAACAACCCCCGCAACTCCCGCCAGCGCGGCCCGGGCTCTTATGGCAACTGGCCACGAACGGGAACACAGTGGGTCCAGTACGACTGGACACAGCCCATCAGCACAAGGTCCGTCGCGGTGTATTGGTGGGACGACCGACAAGGCGTGCGCCTCCCAAAAGCCTGCCGGTTGTTGTACTGGACCGGAACCGAGTTTGTCCTCGTCCCGAATCCTTCGGGCCTCGGCGTCGCAGGCGATCAATTCAACATAACCACCTTCGACGAGGTCCGCACCACAAAGCTGCGACTCGAAATCGACGGTGATGGCCAGTTCTCGACCGGATTGCTCGAGTGGAAGGTTTTCGATTCCGGCAATTCTCCCGAATTCCCGCCATCAGTGACTGCCGGTGTTGACCGCACTGTTGTTCTGGGCGGCAAGACTTATCTCAAAGGCCAGATCACAACTCTGAAACAGAATGCAGCCGAAAATGTCCAATGGAGCAAAGTGTCCGGCCCGGGTCAGGTGACCTTTGATGACGCGCAATCACCCGTAACGGCTGCCGGTTTCTCCGACGTGGGAGTTTATGTGCTCAGATTGAGCGCAGGCCGCGAGCCGTTGCGGGCTTCCTCCGATCTCACAGCCAAAGTCGAACCACGCCCGCCTTCAGGCCATTCGGCCCCGGTTCACACAAGCCACTACAAGCTCAACAGCCGTCTTTGGAATGCGCGCGCCAAGGCGCTCATCGCGCACTGGATTCCACATTGCATCGACCAGATCAACAGAACCGACCTGACCCAGGGCCAGGGCGGCATTGACAACTTCATCGAGGCTGCAAAAGCGCTGCGAGGCGAGCCTCACGGCAGACACAAGGGTTATGTGTTCGCCAACGCATGGGTGCACCAAACGGTCGAATCGATGTGCATTGCGCTCATGGTCGATAACCAGGGCGATCCCGAGATCATCGCCGCCCAGGAAAAAATGAAAGCCACGCTCGAAGACTGGATACCAAAGATTCTCGCCGCACAGGAGCCTGACGGTTACCTCCACACCGCATACACGCTCGCTGACCGTGCGCGGTGGCCCGAGCGTTGGTCGCCAAACCACCGTGGCGACCACGAGGGTTACGTCG
>JARYMD010000205.1 GCA_029907285.1 Verrucomicrobiota bacterium
GGTATCATCCACCAGGAACTTGCCCGGCTCAAACTCGACCACTGGCAATTCGGGACGGGGGTTGAAGGGCAGCGGCGGCTTCCATTCGTAATCCTTCGCCGAATAGTAGCTGCCGGGCGGTGACGGCGGTTTGACTTGGGCCACGCTCGCGCTGGCAAACGCCAGCGCGATGATTGCTGCTGCGATTTGTTTCGTTGTTCTGGTTTTGGTTTTCATTTGTTGACCTTTCAGTTGCTGTGCGTGTTCGACTCGCCCGCGACGTCACGGGCTAACGACCCAAGCTCAGCGACCCGGCACTCGGGACGCTAGAATTGCAACCGCGACGCTCATGCCGGGTTCGCTGCAGCGCATGGTTAGCCGACAAATCTACCATAAGCCAAATGGAGCATGAGGACTCAGCCATAAAATATCGGCCAGATGTCTGCCGAGAAGCGCCGTAGTGAAAATCACCCAGAGGTCGAGGATGACCCGCACGGGATGAAACCGTGAATGAGGGAGAAAGAATCCCACCCACGCGACAGCAACCAAACTCACCGATGTAACTAATCCTCGCGGCGACTGGTAGCCACAAGCGCAACAAATGCCCCAAACACGAAGTGCCGACACTGACAACAACGCGGTCGCAACTCCCCAACCGGCCCAAACATACTTGATGTGCGGTGCGAGTGTCATGTGATGCGCGGAGTCGGCTAACGACAGAACTGAGCGACAGCCGCCCCGCCGTGATGACGGCTGTGACTTTCGACTACCAGAGAGCACCGCCGAAGCCCGCGACTCTCGAACTGCAAAGCGGGGCGGCTGTTCGCTCCAGTGATCTTGTTATGCCTTTGTGGCGTCATCACTCGAAATCTTTCGCATCGGCACTGCTCTCTGTCGAACCGCATGTGGCGTCCGCACTCGGCTGCCTGGCTCGCCCGGCCGAGCTGACGCTCGGAAATGTCTATTTCGGCGGAGTTGCCGGGGCGTTAGTACGAATGAACATAGAGCCAAACTTGTTGCGTTTCTGGTAGTCCCTTTCAAGTTCCGGTTCTGTGTCAAGTTTCGGTGGGGCTTTCCATATCTTCCGACTAGAGATGGATAGCCCTGTGACGGTCTTTCTCTCCATGTTGATCTCAACCGCCACAACATCATTGCTTGCCTGTCGCTCGGCGTTTTTCGGTTCCGGGGAGCGCTCCCATCGCATTTCACAATGCGGCACGTGGTGGCCGTCTTTCGTGTCGCCCGCGACACGGAAGAAGTTGGGCGGGCCATCACAACCCAAAAGTTCCGGCTCATAGCCGAGTTTCGTTAACGACTCCCGTGCGAGTGCAATGGCGTCATTGGTTGTCATGTTGTCTTTGCCATAAGCGTACTTTGGCCAATTGGCGGCGGGGTCTTGGTCGTAAAAGACGTTATCCGGCGAGCGGAAGCCGTTGACACAGCCATTATTGAAGCCAAACCAATACCCGTTGGTTAGCATCAATCCGCCGCCGATGAAGTTTTTGATGTTTGATGGTCTGAATTCCTGTACCTGAGCAGCAGTTATCGGTTGCGGTATGGGCAATTCCAGTTTCTTCGCGAAATCGGAAATGTGCGGGAGAATTGCCACGAGCATGGCGTTTGAATACGTGGCCGTCATGTGAATGAGTTCCATCATAACCCACCTCAATTGTTGTGGCCCCAGAGCGTCAAGTCCCAGCAACCGAAAATTTTGAGCTCGCCGGTATTGACGAAGGTGACATCTGGCATCCCGGCAGCGAGTTCAGTGGCCCGTTTGATCCCGTATCCTTGTGCCAAGTAATACTGAATCCACTGGATGAAATGAATATGCCCGTAATTGGGGGCGGCTCCATTTAGGAAACCGACCCATTTGTCCGCACTCCAACCGGCGAAAGCAGAAAAACGCATTGACGCATTGACGTAGTCAATGCTGGGGACATTCTCTTTGTGAATAATTCCGAAACTTTCGGGCAAAGTTCCCGCTGCGGTACTGCACCCATCCAAAATCACCATCCGGTAGCCATGCCGGTTGGTTAGACCCTTTGGGATTGTCGCCAATCTTGCGGCGATTTCGGATGCCAGAATTGAGCGGTTCGTGTTGCTTTGATCGTAGCCAAGTCCATTGGGGCCACCGTGGCCGAAATAGACAAGATTTCGAGAAAGCGGGTGAAACAATGCCTGACGAAATGTTGCCCAGTCTCCATTTGCCCCTGTTTCCCTGAAACGCAGAGCAAAGGCGTGCCCGTCTTGCGGATTTGGTCGCACCGTGTAGCCAGAACTCTGTGCCAATCCGACGAAGCCGTCTATTTCTTCATACAGACTTTCATGGTCAAGTATGTTGTCAAAAGCATGGTGCGCAACAATAACCCAGCCGCCGGGAGAAGGCCACGGGTCGGTGTGCTTGTAAGTTCTAATCGGTGGATCGGCGTAAGGCGTACTGACCTTGAATTCAAACCACGGCTCATTTGTATAATGGATGAAATCGGGCGGCGGTCCCACCAAATCCCACCACCCATAAATTGTGCCGTCATACGTGTGACCCGCAAAAGTGCCGATGTAACCCGCATTGGCCCCATAAATATCAATCCACCAATCCGTGTCAGTGTGTGCGGACTGTGCCGAGATCAGGAGCGTGTTGCCCAGTTGTCCGAAATGCGGCATCCAGTTTGGGAATGAGATTTCGTTGGAAACAACGACCGAAATTGAGGGACAATCCGCTTCAAAAGACCCGCCGGTTTCCTCGTTTGTGCTTCCGCCGATTTGCCACCGGGCAATGGCGGCAATTTCGTGAACGCCGTTGCTCAGTCGTGTTGTGTCGAGTGTCAACAACGGGACAGGCAATTCAAATGGTGATACGTGAATGGAATCCTCACCAACGGGCGAGCCGTTCTCAATCAAAGTGACCGTCACAAGTTGTCCGTCAGGACTGCCGACTTCCACGGGGATTTGTAACACGCCGGAAACAGTCATGCCGTTTGTCAGACCGATCAAATTCGGGCCGACTCTCACGACACGATAAAATCCGGTTTCGGGCGCGGCGTTTGTGCCCTCGCCGCCGTCGCCTTCCATCGGGCCGAGGCCAAGTGGGCCGTCCGTTTTCCCGACCTCTCTGACATACCCTGTGCCTTTCAGCCATTCAGACGTGGCGGGGTCAAAAATCAAAAAATCCGAAAAGTCAAACCCGGGTGGATAAAGGGCCAGCGGGACGACCCTACCTGTTCCATCCGCTCGCACCGCAAGCGGCACACCGCAGTCAAAGAAACTGAATGCTTTGACGGGCATGTCGCTACTGCCGCTTTCCGACATTGCAGCAAGCAGACCGCTGCCCCCGCAGATCGGATTCTGGACAACGTTTGAGTGAACGTAATACGTGAAGTTGGTTCCGAATTCGGCGTAGTGCGATGTGGTGAGCGTTTGCCACGGCGTAGCGGGGTCAAGCATCTGGCGGTACTGGACAATGAACATTTCGCTACCGTCATCGCGGCACGGCCAAGACAAAACGACATTGCTGCACTGGAGTGAGAGTTTCAAGCCCGGCATGGCGTGAGAGTAAACGGGTGCGAACAACAGGCACGCTGCGGCTAGGAGGATGGTCCCGTGAATGGCGGTTTTCATAACCGGTGTGGAGCTCGAGATGGCGCGCCCCAAGGCGACGGTTGTCGTTCCGATTCTGTTGGTGGTTCTGATTGTCTTTTTCATTGTGTGTGACTGGTGCTGGTTGCTGAGTGACCGAACACGCCACGACGCTCGTCATGGCATAACGCCAGAACTGAGCGATCCCGCCCAGCGGGCGGGATTCGCTCCAGTGATCTTGTTAGCCCCTCCTTTCATTTCTCTTTCGTCTGAACCACACGAATAACATTCCTCCCGCAACAAGCAGGGCCAATGATGACGGCTCAGGAATCGCCCCTGCCAGAATCGGCACGCCGGGGCGTGTCTCGTAGGCGAAGTCGTAAATCCAGCCGCCGTTCAGAAACGGCAGCGGCGCACCCAAGCGAATCCAGCCGTAGTGCGTGTTTCCGTTGATTTGAAGCTGCAACCCGGCATACGCCGATTCCACCCCCGCAAACTCACCGATGCCCCTGAAGTCTGGATCGCCGATAGCGCGCCAGCTTGAGAGGCCAAAGCCAAACGGCGAATCCTGATTCCCAATCCACAGAACGGGGGACATACTTGGACCGACCAACGAATTGGCGGGCACTGCCTTTGCCCAAGGACCTTCCCACGGGGTAATGAAGTAGCCTGCGGCTTTGTTGTCGCCCAAGCAAGACATCCCAAAATCCATCCCCCAAGTGAACATGTAATCGTCCTGTCCATCGCCATTGATATCCACGGCAACCGAACCGGCATCACCTGGCCCCAACGCCGGTATCGCGCGATACCCCTCAGCATCCCAAGGAAGCTGTGGCGGCACGACGTTCAACGGCATCCGACTGTAAACAATCGTGCCCTGCGAGTAGCCGGCCATGCCTCCGGCCAACAGGAGGGCTGACGCGAGCGCCAGCCGCATAGTCCGTTGCGATAGGGCGCCGACATGCTCACCTCAGTTGAACCAGACGGTAGAAGCGGTTGCCTGAATCCGCCGTCAGCGTGACCGCCGTGTTCGTCTTGGTGGCGCTGATCTCGCCCGTCGAATCCTGCCACGCGCCGGATGCCATATCGTCCCGGTGCTGCACCTTATAGACCCGCCCAACCTCAGAGTCCCACCGCAAGCTCACCGCGTTGGAACTTACCATCGCAATGTGGTTAAAGCGCGGCACGATCGGCGGCTGCGCTACGTTGCCCCACAACGCGATGGACACGCGCTGGTCAGCCACCGCGCCCTGGTCATTCCGTAACTGGCCCTTGTGCGTCACTCGCACCAGCCACACCCCGTTCTGCGGATTAGCCACCTCCACCTGCTCGACGTTGTCCCGGAAGTTGTCCGCCCGCGTCGCCGCGTTGGTGCGCGCCGCCGGGTTCAACACCCACGGCAAGTTCGTCACGCCGGACGGACTGATCAGCCGCAAGTCCAGATCGTTCACCAGCATCAGGTTGGTCGGGTTCAAGCCGGCGGGTGGAGTCGTTCCCGCCGGGTCCGTCCAGCAAATCATCACGCGCAATGGCTGCGTGTTCGTGGCCACGATGGGGAACTCGATGTAATCCCCGCTGACCAGCCGCACTTCCTTCAGATGCGCCAGCGATTGGCTCTGGATGTTGTTGGTCATCAGTTGGGCCGCCCGTGTGGCATTCGGCAGGCCCCAGCCGTGCAGGTAATCCGGCCCCGCCGCCGCGCCCGCCTCGTCGGTGGTGTTCAGAACCACCGCCTTGAGCGAAGAGGCCAGCAGCGGCTGCTGCGTCCCAAAGTGCCGCTGGTGCAACTCGGTCAACAAGCCCACGAGCCCCGCCACGCTGGGCGCGGCATGCTCCTGCCGGACTTCGTCCCGTAGGAGGTCGCGTTCGTGTAAGTGGACGAGTAAAGCCCAATCCCAGCCGCAACGAGGTCCGGTTTGATGCGCCCGTCGTCGGTGGGGCCGGCACTGCTGAACCACGCCAGCGAGACGTTGGTCGGGTTGGTGTAGCCGCCCGGAATTTTTTCCACGGCCCCAACGACGAGGTTGTTCTTGGAAACGGCGTAGGTGTTCACCGTGTGATACCCCTCCGCGCCGCCATCCAAAGGACGGATGCTGTTTGTCCATCGCCAATCGCCGCCGTATCTGGACCAATGCCAGACGGGTTGCGTGGTCGGGCCTTCCCAATTCTCATTCCCGGAGGAAAACACCGGCAGAAAAGTTTGCGCGGTGTAGATCATCATGTCGTTCGTGCGGGCCACGCCGTCATAATACCCGAACTGCCAGTCCTCCGTTGAACTCCAATTGTTCTGGCCCAACCAGTACCATGTGCCCCCATACAGGTACCAGCCGAAGTTGTAGCCGTAGCTGTGATTGGAAATCCGCACGGCGCTGGTGATCAGTACTCAGTTTTTCTTGTAATGCCCGGCATGGGCACCGGGTAACGCCCGTTGGCATCCGCTTTGAGCGGAGCCGGTGAATCGTCAGTGAACTTGTCCAGGCCGGGGGCCATTTCATGCGGGCAGTTCAGCATGTCTTCGAATGTGATTTCCTGTCCTGTATGCGCGGCCATGCGGCCCATGGAAGTCACAAGGCTCGCTTCGATGCCGCGCTTGGCTTCGTTGTAAGGTTTGTCGTTGCGAATGGCGTCCATGAGATCGTCCCACTCGTTTTGGTACGGGTCTTCCTGGCCGGCTGGGACCTTGGATTCCCAGACCAAATTGGCCCGGCTCGGGTTCTGGCTCTTGTAAATGGCTGACGGTCCGCCGCAATCGCCGCTGCGCGACGCAATCGCCATGCCTTTTGTCCCGTGGATGTAGCTGGAGTAGATTTCAGCGCATCCGGTCATGCAACGCCCGTCGAACATGAACTTGCTGCCATCGGCGTAGGTGTATTCGACAGAGTACACATCCATGTTCTGGTCCACATAAGTTTTGCCTTCAGGGCTTGTGCGATAATGCCGTGCGCCGAGGCCCTGCGCTTTGACGGGCCACGCGTTCTTCATCCAGCCAAGGTGATCGATGATGTGGATGTAGAAATCGCTGTAATTGCCGCCGCTTGCCCAAATGAAACTGTGGAACCGCGCGATCTGATACATCAGTTCGCTGATACCCGCGGGTTTGGGCAGCGACGAAAAGTATCCCACCGGCCCGTGCATTCGGTAGCCGCGCTGGAGGATGATCTCGCCGAGTTCGCCGTCCTGAATGCGTTTTGCGAGCTCCTGGAGCGCGCGGCTGTGCCGTGACATCAAGCCGACGCCCACTTTGAGGTTTTTCCGAACCGACTCCTCGGCGGTTTCCAACATCCGTTTGCTGGTTGGGCCGTCAACGGTGACAGGTTTCTCCATGAAAACATTGAGGCCCTTGTTCACTGCGTAAGCGAAATGAACCCACCGGAACGCAGGCGGCGTTGCAAAAATGGCAATATCACCCGGCCTCAGGCAATCCATGGCTTTCTTATAAGCGTCGAGCCCGACAAACCGCCTGTCCTGGGGCACGTCCACCTTGTCGCTTTTCCCCTTCTTCAGGTTCTCGTAACTGCTGGCCAGTCGATCCTGAAAGACGTCCGCCATTGCAACTAGTTTGATCGGCCCGCCTTTTGTGCTGAGCGCTTGGGCGGCTGCTCCTGTGCCGCGCCCGCCACATCCGATGAGGGCCACTTGGATGAGGTCAGACCCTGCAGCGTGCACATGCGGGATTGCTACTCCTGCAAGCGCAGACGCCGCGGCGATCTTGGTTGTGTTCTTAATGAATTCTCTTCGAGTTGAAAGCGCAGATTCGTTGTTGTTCATGGATTCAGGATCATGTCGGGACGGCGAGATTGTCAACGCTATATTTGCGCCACATTCACGCGAATGTCCGCGCCCACCCTGTTGTTACTGCACGATTTCACAAGTCAGCCGCACAGCGAAAACCCACGTTGGCGCACCGGTCAAGCCGTGGTCCCCATAACAACACTTTCGCGGCGAAATCAGCGCGTTGCGGCCCCTCATCGAAGTACCATTGCGACCCGCCGCGTTTGTAAAAGCTTCCGCCGCGCAGAATGGCGAATCGCGTTCTGCCGTCGCTGCGTTCACTCTCGGTCCATTCCCAAACGTTGCCGCACATATCAAGGCAACCGAACGGCGACAGCCCGCTCGGAAAAGCATCAACGGGCGTTGTGCCGCCGCCGGCGCCGTCGTTGCAACGCCCCGGCTCCATGGCATCACCCCACGGATAACGCCTGCCGTCGGGCCCTTGTGCGGCCCATTGCCATTCCTCGTCGGTGGGCAGCCGTTTGCCTGCCCACGCTGCATACGCGCGCGCATCGTCCAAATCGACATATACGACCGGATGCTGTTCACGGCCCGAGGGCGGCCGGCC
>JARYMD010000206.1 GCA_029907285.1 Verrucomicrobiota bacterium
CGGGGTTCAGACTGCAGGCGACCCCGTCCTTGGCCCCCATGGCATGGGCAAGTGTGACATCGTCCGGGTTCAACGCCGGAAACAATCACTATTCGGTCGTCCGTCAAAGTGACCTGCCGAGCCCGAACTCCGGGTACTTCCGTCTCATCAAAGAAGGCTACAGCAAGTTGCTGCTCCTGTTGCCCGGAGAAACCGCAGCCCCAGGAACCCCCACCGGCAAGACAGGCACCCCAGCACCACAACAGGTCGGTGTCCCATTCCAGTTCACCGTCAAAGCCGTGGACTCAGAATGGTTCCCGGTTTCAGGTGTCGATAACACCATCCGTTTGACAAGCACTGACGAGAACGCCGTGGTGAATTGGGGTTACCTCCCATTCGAGACCGCCCTCGTCAACGGCACTTTCTCTCCTCCAACAGACAGCAGCTACTTCGGCACCCCCGGCACATGGACAATCAAGGTCGAGGATGTCACCGACCCAACCAAGGCCTCTTACACAAGTGCGCCGGTCATCGTGAATCCATGACGCTGAAAAGTGTCTGGGCTCAGCCGTTATGCGCGCCGGCACAAGCCGGCGCGCTCCTCTTGGCGAATAAACCCATCACCAGACGCACTCTGGCAACAGCCGTCGGCGTCGCCCTCAGCATGTTGCCGATGGCAACCTCGTCGCCCCTGACCACCACAAACCGCCTCCAATACGCGCCAGCGCCCCCTGACAACCCACTCAAAGGCTTCGTTGCCTATCCCGGCCCGAAGTCCGATTTCCCGCACAGCCTGGTCTGGAACTACCTGCCCTTGCGTTCACTCATGACCGGGCCGAACAACTTCGATTGGGAACCGTTAGAGGCGCAACTCAACAACGCGGCAAGTCAAGGCCGACAGTTCATCCCCCGTTTCTACCTTGATTTCCCAGGCCGCCCCACAGGCATCCCACAGTTCTTGATCGACGCCGGTTTGAAGGTTTACACATGGACCAACTTCAACAACGACCCGTTCCCACCGGCAATCTGCAATACTCCCGACTACGAAAACCCGCTGTTGCGCGCCGCGCTGACAAACTTCATCACCGCCCTGGGAGCAAGGTACGACAAAGACCCAAGGCTCGCATATCTGCCAATGGGACTCCTCGGCCTCTGGGGCGAATGGCACAATTCTCCACGCAACGATTTGTTCGCATCGAAAACCGTCCAAGCCGAGGTCATGGACACATACCAGGCCGCATTCAAATACACCCGCATCCTCGCACGCTACCCGGCAGGCAGCAATGACCCCGCCTACGCCGAAAACGCTTCGCGCAATCTGGGTTATCACGACGACAGCTTCGCATGGGCAACCATGCATACAGGGAAACCACAGGATGCATGGTTCTTCCAAACCCGCCTCCAAAATGCAGGCGCTTCGGACAAGTGGCGCGGCCACCCCATCGGCGGTGAGGTCCGACCCGAAGTGTGGAATTGCCTGTGGAACGACCCAACATGCGCGCCCGCAGGCCAGGAATTTGACCGCTGCGCAACTAATCTCCACGTCACATGGCTCGCAAACCACGGCGTCTTCAACAACGCTCTCCCCCCAGAACAGCTTCAGCGTGCGTTGGCTGGCGCACGCTTGCTCGGATACGAGTTCCACGTCCCATGGGTCGCGGTGGACGAGGCTTTTGCCGCCGCCCCATTGCGCGTCTCATGGGCAGTGACCAATTCGGGCATTGCGCCGTTCTACTATGACTGGCCGATTGAGCTCGGAGCCGCCACCACCAACAAAACGCTGGCTGCTTCCTGGCCAACCAATCACAAGCTCCTTGCCATTCAGCCGGGCGCAGTCGAGCGCGTAATGGAACATAGAATCCCAAATCTAGACCTTCCACCGGGCGACTACTTCCTCACTTTGCGCGTGGTTCATCCTCTGAAGAACGGGAAAACCCTTCGTTTCGCCAATGCCACCCAAGACCAACATCTCCCCGGCTGGCTCACTCTGTGCCCCCTCCACGTTGCCGCACGCCCAAAACTGGGAGCCGACTTCGAACCGCCCGACCGGCTGCGCCTCACATTTTGCAATGACGCGCCCGGCCTCTGGTCGCTTGAATCCTCTACCGATCTTATCACCTGGAATGCAATCTGCACCAACGCTCCGCCGGAAATGATCCTCCACATCTCCGAAGGCAAGCGCTTCTTTCGTTTGGCGCGCCACGGCTGACAATTAATTGCGCTACGCTGTTCAGCACTGTGCTGTTGAGCGCTGCACGTTGAAAGCTCCCGTCATTTGGCCGACTTCGTCGTCTGTTAGCCAGAGCCAAGGCCCGTAGGGCCGACATATTTGTAGTGGAGACAGACGGCCCACCCGACAAGCCCAGTAGCAGCGGCATCGCACTCAAGGCGCATCCAAGAACCGGTTGGTTCCGTTGCCGGGACCGCGGTAGGTTTGATGTCGGCCCTACGGGCCTTGTCAGCTTGTTGGGTGTCGGCTTGCTACAAAGATGCCGCCCCTAACCGGGCTGAGTGCGAACCACAAACCTCGGCTGGCAGCTCAAGCCATCGGCATTGTCAAACCGCGGCCCCATCCAACGTTGCCAGTTCAGCGTTGGACGTTGAGCGTTCCCATCAATTGCCCGAGTGGGTCGTCTTTCTTGAAACGTTCAACGTACAACGCTCAACGTGCAACTTGCAAAGTGTCACTGCTCAATGAGTACTTGTTTGAAGTCCGCCTAAAGGCGGCACTCTGACAGCCGCGGGCGCGGCACAACCCAACGCCGTCAGAGTCCCGCGTTTACGCGGAAATAAGAAAACTGTCTGGCACAGGGCCGGCGCGACGCGGAGGTCGCGCCCTACCTGTATGCAAGTGCTCATGCACGGCAGGGCTCGCTGTCCCCGGCGAGCCGGAATCGGGCCATGTGATAATGCATTCGGCGCGCCGGATGGGAACTTGATCAGGGTGTTTTTCCCTGCGACGGAGTCGCAGGGCATATTTCCCAGCCCGGCGTGGTTGAAGGTTCGGAGGGAAGAGCCGGGGGGGCGTTGCCCGTCAGCCAACTTTGGTTCCGGCTGCGCCGGGCTGGGAAATATGCGGGCTAGGCAGCTCCAAGGACCATGACAAATCCACACTCTGGCCTTGCCAGTGCCGCTGACACGTGCGCCGAAACCTTGGCGAAATCAATGACCGCCACCTTGACCGGGCACACCGATAATGCGTCCGATCCCGTTGGTCGTTCCGTGACGGTCTCCCATGTGCATGCGGTTCTTCCCAAGCTGCCATGCTATGTTCCCACCGTGAATGAGCGCGATAGTCAACAAGATAATCCCAGAAAACTGCTCTATGCGAAGGAGTGTCCGCTCGCTGAACCTGCCGTGCCCGCGCGAAACACCCCAACTCAGTCCAATGAACCATGATCCCGTGCCGATAGCGACACCTGCCACGCAGGCCAGCTTGCTGTCCCATGCCGGCTTCACCCAGCCACGCGACATGAAGTTTGCCGCCAAGATGATCCAGAACAAAAGCACCCCCACATTGCCAGCCACACGTACCATGCCCGTCATGAAAGCCGACCGTGGATGGAGCCTCTCCTCGATGCGTTCCTCGATGCGATCTGCTGCGTTGCTGATGTGCAACGGCGCAACCACTGTTCGTGCCACCAGAAACTTGATCCCAAGAAACAGAATGAACGCAAAACTGAAAACCTCCATCGCCGCCTCGATCCATCCTCCCTCAAAAAACGCGGCAAACCCGGTAAATGCAATCGCACAGTAAATCACTTCCATCGTCGTGGCGCCCATTCCGATCAGCAGCGCCCACCTAAACCCACGCCGCACCCCTTCATTCATGATGGTCAGATTGATCGGGCCCACGGGCACAGACAACACAATCCCGCTGATCAAGCCTGTCAACGCCGCTACCAAATCTGCGCGCAGTTCAACCACGCAATCACGTTTGCCCCCAGATTGCCCTCCCGCTTCCTGCGCGGTCCAGAAAAAGCGAGCCCTTTGCCCAGAAAATCTCACCAGACTGGCCCGAAAATCTCACCGCTTGACCAGCCCAAGACGCCCAAAACTTCATTCCGGTGAGGTTTCCGGGCCAAACAAGCCCGCGCCCAGACCACTGAATCTCAATCCTCAGAGCTGACGTCGAACTACCCGCCGTAGCCGATTTCGGCAACGCGGCTACTCAGAAACCGCAGAACATACGACGCCTTCCCGGGTTTGGCACAGGTTCCCCAAAAACCCGCATCCGTGGCGCGCATGTCCTGCCGCGCTTGCTGGCTCGACGCCGACTATGCGGATTAACTCTTGCGGTGGGGCTTTTTGCTGCGGTGGTCAGCGGAAACCGCGTGTTTGCGGCCCCGTTTGCTCTCGTTCCCAGCCGGCACACTTGAAACTGCATCGACGACTTTGGGCGTGGGACCGGGTGTTTCACCGACAGCCATGGGTATCGGCACGACCGGGCGCATTAAACCGTCGGCAATGTCGAAGGCCAGCTCGTGGTAATGCAAAGCGGAACAAAGATGCAGCCACAGCGTGTTGAGCATCGCAGACGCAGTCGCGAGATTTGTGAACAGTATTTGCGGCATCGAAAGCATCATATCGATGCAGCTCATGTCATTGGGATGTCGATCCCGCGGACGCTCGATTTCAGGGTGACGGTGCGTCAACGGCGGCGTTGTGTCACGCCCATCGGCTCGAACGTACACCTGGACATTGCCGTATGTGCCACGTCTGAAAGTGCCAGCTCCGTCAAGCCCAACGCCGTCGTTCCCGCCCGAGATCAGGCAAACGTCTGACAACGTTGCACAATGATCGCTGACCAGCTTGCGTGTCGAGTGATTGTCAACCGCAAGCAATACAATGTCGCCATCCACAACAAGACGCGGCAGATTCGCGCGCGTCACGTATTCAGGAACTGCGAGCACGCTCAGCCCAGTGTCAACGAATGTCGGCATGAGCTCCGCACAAAGAACCGCAGCTTTGTTGCCACATTGGCCAAACAGCATGCGCGCCGCATTCGTCGGATCAAATGAGTCCCCGTCCAATAACACGAGTCTGCATTCGCTTCCGCAGGATGCCAGAAACAACGCAGAATAGCGGGCGACAATGCTGCCGACACCCCCAAGGCCGATAAGTTTTATTGTTGTTCCATCTGGCACGGATGGCTCGAGAGGCTTGTCAACCGCCGGCAACATCTGGTTCATAAATCTTGGGAGGTTGTTGTGCGTCGCAGACATTCTGGAACGGACCCGTCAACCGCCGCATTCATATCATCGACATCGACCGCTATCAAATCCTGATTGTCGCCCGAACAATCGGTCGAGTCAGGTCGCAGTTTGTAATACTTGTTTTGGGCCGCGTTTCCCACTCGCGTAGTGATCCTCCGAAACCATTCCATGGGGACCTCTTCGGGGCGGCGGCGTTCATACCCGGAAGCTATGATCGAGACGTCTGCCTTGAATCGCATCCCATCAACAACCACGGAACAATGGAACTCGGGAGGTTCATTCGGCAAACGTCCAACCACCAGATGCACCCCCGGCCGATACAACTCGTCGGCCATATCAGTGCATGAGGCAAATGCCGGTGCGTCAACGTGGCTGTGAATGTCGCCGATCAGCCGCATATGAGCCGGCAATACAGGAATTTCATACTCAACCTCGAGCGCCGACACGTATCCAGCGCCAGACTCCGATACTATACCAACCTGCTCCGGCACAACCAATTCAATCTCCCCTGACTTGTCGTTCCAGCAGATCAATACCGCGGCTTCAGAGGCAAACACCCGGGCAATCTCGTCAAAAAACCAACCACGGCCTCGAATGTGCGTTGCGCAAGTTTGGGATACGCCACCACGCAAAAGGGTTTCTGCCCAGCCAGCTCAGATGGCCATTCGGTCGTCGGAACACAACTGTGGAAAAAGCTGTGGTTTCTGCAGATGAACATCCCACTGCCGGTCAGGAGATAGAAAACGCTCTTGTCGCGCGGCCACGGTGTCTCATTCCCGGTTTTCAAATACACCGATGGCACAAAACTGTCGGCTCTCTGGTTCATGTGATGAATTGTCAAAAAGGCCCTTCCAAATAATCCAGCACCGGATCATGTGCCGGACCGCGAAGGCCCATATTGAAAGGAGCGTTTTCGGCAACAATCGCCAATGCCACATCGCGCGCGGTCTGATATTGGCGGGCTGAACCGTGGAGTATTCTGTAAATCCTCTTGCTGGCCTCCCGCACACTCAGCCCTGCGGGAATCCACGGAACGTCGAGCACGGCCTGGCTTTCCGGATCAAGGTCAAGCCTCGTCCGAAACCTGCGCCGAATTTCGCCAACCGTCATATTGGCCACAGGCAGCGATTCCTAATACGGACCGCTTGAAACCGTGACCAACTCCGGAGGAGAATCGCCGCTGTCGAACAGTTCCCTCGACGAACTGTATCCACCTTCGCGCTCTCTGGCGCATCTTGTGCGTTCATTCATGGCTGTTTTTCCTTATTCGCGTTCGAACTCGAACGACAGATGATCTGGTTGAGGGATTCTGCGCACCGATACAACACGGGCGCCTTCGGGCAAATCCGTGTAACTGCCAATGTTGTCCTGATTCAACTGCTCAGCTATGCCGCGTAACTGGTCGTCAAACGCCCTCGCCAACTGTCCAAGCGTGATCCCGGCCGGCTCAGCACCGTCCAATTCCGCACGGCACGCAACAATCGCAGCCTGTTGAACAGCACGATCAACAAGCGCACCTGTCAGAAAATCGCGCCGGTACCGCACCAGTGGAACTGTCGATCCGGCAAAAGAAACCTCCACAAGACCCTGGTCCCACGAGTTCCTGCTGAAAAACCAGTTCGTCAGCGAATCAACGTTCCGTCGCCAGATCGCAGATTGCGAACATCCATTGCGCGAAGCAGCAGGCAGCCCTCGCACATGCTTCTCGAGCACGGCCGAAAACGACCGCCGCCCAAGCCGGCCAAAATGCTCGATCGACCCTCCAATCCGACGGAACAGCGCCGAATCAACAAGGTGCGGCGTGTTGGTGGTGGCGATGAATATTATCAGCCTCTGGCTCAACTCCTGCCGATTTGGGTCCAGCCGTTCCAGCAGTGTGGTCAGAATTCGATCGTGAATTGCCTCATGCCCACGCGCACGGCCGAACCCGTCAATCTCCTCTATCACCACCAAAACCGGCAACAGCATGCTCCTGCCATCCAAGGTCTTGAACTCTTCATCAGCCAGTTGCTCCGCCTCGTCCATCACCCGATCCCAGTTCTTCTCGCTTTCGCCCAGCCATTGCGACAGCACCTGTGACTGCCTGACGCTAATCACACGCGGCGGCAACTGATCCATCGGCATGCCAGTTGCCTCGCTCATGATCTCATACATGCGCCGATGAATCGCTCGTATCGCAAGGCTCTTGCCCGACCCGCTCACACCGCACAGCAGTTTCGTCATGCACCGTCGCATCTTGTAGCGCCGCATCGCCTCCGGATGCAGCATTTCCCTCCGAATATGGTCCGCAACCTCCTCGATGCACCGCGGCGGTGCGCCTATGTCACGCTCCACAATCACGTCAGGAACAGTGCCACGATACACGAACCTGTAGTGGCTCAGCCCTCTCCCCCCGCGGAACAGCCGCTATCGCAACCAGTTGCCGCGGATTAACAATCACCATCGCGCCCGCCCCTATAACCGATTGCTTTATCTGATCGCTCAACGTGCTGGCAGCCAGATAAACGGATCGTTCCCCACCCCGCGTGCTCACCAACACGTGATTCTCATCCAACACGCGCTCTATGTTCCCAACCTCACCAAGCGCCACATGCTCTCCACGGCCAAGAACCGCCCGGGCTTTCGAGTCGAGAATTATCCGCTCCCCAACCTTCAGTGATTCAGCCAGCTCCTC
>JARYMD010000207.1 GCA_029907285.1 Verrucomicrobiota bacterium
CACCCTCACCGGTCAGAAATTCTCTGATGATTTTCACCTGTTTGCCGTGGAATGGGAACCCGATCAGATACGCTGGTACGTGGACGACCTGCACTACCACACCGTGACAGCCGAAGACGTGGCAAAACGGCTCATGGATTATGGGTTTCACGCGCCAACACTCAGTTGGCCCGTGTCGGGCACGCTCATGATCGAACCAACCGAAAGCGAATCAAAAGACGAGCTTGACCGGTTCTGTGACGCGATGATTTCAATCCACCGCGAGATAATGGCCATTGAGACGGGCAAGGTCGATGCGCAAAACAATCTTCTCAAAAATGCCCCTCACACTGCCGACATGATTGCATCTGCGGATTGGAACAGACCGTACACGCGGATGGAAGCAGCATTCCCTGTTAATGGATTGTTGGACTACAAGTTCTGGCCGGCCGTTGGCAGAATCGACAACGTGTATGGAGACCGCAATCCGGTTTGCACCTGCGCCGCATTGGGATGAAATTCTTCGCCAATTCGAGCCTCAGCACTGATCGGCAATGATGTTGTCCACACAAATTTCGGCATGGCTCATGCATCCACCGATCACAACAGCGTGCCAGGCTCGATATTCGAAATTTCATCCCCAAGAGCAGTGTCTCTTTGAGCGTTGAGCACTGAACGTTGGACGTTGAAAGTTCCGGTCGGTTCAGTGAACGGGAAGCGTGTCTGGGAACGTACAACGCTCAACGCTCAACGTTCAAAGGTGTTGCTGCACAATGAACGCTCAACTCAAGAGCCGCCTAAAGGCGGAACTCTAACGGCCGTTGGCGTCGCATCGCCTGAAGTGTGAGACAACGGAACGCTGCCAGAGTACCGCGTTTACGCGGAACACAGCAAGTTCACTGAACAGCGCTCATGTTCAGTTTCATGAAACTGTTCCGCCTGAAGGCGGGACTACAAACTGAGACGGGCGGTTGAAGCCATTGGCATGGCAAGCCCGCGGCTTGGTTGAACGTTGAGAGTCGAACGTTGCACGTTGAGCGTTATCGGCAAGCGCTCACTGCCACCTTTGGACAGCCTCGGCGAATGCGGGAAGATTCCGCACAATCCAAAACAACACAATGACAACCGGTGCGCCCCACCAGACAAGCCGCCTTGCCATTGGGTCAGGTTCGGTCGGTTTCAGTCTCTTCCGCAGGAGAAGATAGGCTCCGAAAAAAGCCCCAACGAACAGCAGCGGGTTCAAAGCTACGGCGCGGCGGAGCTGGCTGTGCAGCAGCGCGTGCAGCGCCCGCAGTGAGCCGCAGCCGGGGCACTGCAGTCCGGTCAACGTGTGAAACATGCACTTCGGATAAAACCCGCTGCGTGCCGGGTCGAAAAAGAAAAGCACCGCAATTGCCGCGGCTAGCACAACCAACACCGCTGCCACCGGCCACACTTTGCGAATCATGGCATGCACGGATTTCAGCGGAGCTGCACTTTCAGGCGATAGAACCTCATTGCCGGTTGGTTGCTTTGGTCATGCATGGAGCCCTCGCCGGTCTCGGTGGCGTGGAGCTGAGCATTTTCGACCGGCGCCCAATCCGGTTCGGTCAGGTCCCTCGCCGATTCCAAGGTGTAAACACGCCCGGCGGTGAAAGGAGAAAACAGCATGTTCCAGCCTGTGTCTTCAGCGGGTTGCAGCGACAAGCGCAGGTGAGACTCCGGGTTCGTTGGGTCCGTGCCAAGAACAAACTCGGCGTAGTTTGAAGACCCGTCGTTGTCGGGGTCATCGGCCGGCTCAGCAGGCTGCGCGAAAAAGTGGTCCGACCACCAGAGCGGGACCGCATTTTGCGGCGGCGGGTCCTGGTTTGCCCGATACTTCCAGCGCATGCGGCAAGCGGCCACCTGCGAACTGCCGTTGACGCTGCGGTTGTCCAGCCGGACTTCGGCACGCTCGCCGCGATGGAGCACCAGGTTTGCGGCAAGGATGCCGTTTGTTATGGCACCGGAATGATTGACCCTGACGGTGAAATTTGTTCGCGGCGTGGTGATGGAATAGAGAGCCGGGAACGAACCCGCAGCTGGGAAAGTGCAAAACTCGAGGTCACAAAACCCGCTCACTTCGACGTATGAAATCCATCTGGCGGCTGCCGTCGGTGCGCCGCTGGTTGCGGGTGTTTGCCAAAAACCCGCGTGCAGTGGCGCACTGCCGACTTCGACGAAAGTCCAGTCGCCTGTAAGCCGGACATTCCATTCGCCGATCTCGACGGGCCAAAACGCGGGTGAGAATTGGATTGCGTGGGACAAGTTGGTTTCCTTGCCGGGAACTTCGCTGACAATTCGGACCCAGAACTGGCACGGCGTTGGTGAATCCGCAACTGGCAGGTCACCCATGAGGATTGAATGCCGTGTATCAAGCCGGTTGTCGCATAAGCCCGCGGCAAAGCCGGGCGAGCCTTCTGAGTTGACAATCACACGCCCGCGCGTCGGCGTGAGGGTTTGCCAACTGACGAGCACACTTCTGGCGCCGGGGGTAACCTTCGGCACCAATGGCGCAATCGGAGACGCATCGGGTTCCATGGCAAAGTCGATTCGGGCCAGTCGTTCCCCGGGTGAGGGCAGAGGGTTGAACCTTGTTATGTACCCGGCCGCTGAGGCGACGACGGAAGTTATCATTGCATCCCCGATCACTTGCGCATAAACGCCGTTTGCGTCAGTGAACAGCAACCGGCGCGAGTCACCGCAGAGCTCGACTTGCGCGCCTTTGATTGGCCTGCCGGTTCGACTGTCCGTTATTCTGCCCGTGGCACCGTGGATTTGCGCGTTGGTTTTCCACGGCATCAGAGGTGTGTTGATCGCTTCAACAAAAATGGGCGGTGGCGCGGGCGCGTTTGTTGTCACCGTAGTCAGCGCACTGACGAAATCCGCACGGGTAGCGTCCTTGGCGGGGGCCGCGTACGAGTAAATGACGAGGCCGTCGGCTGCTGGGATTCCAGCGCCGGGAGCGACGCGGGTGCTGCGCATTTGAACGATGGTATTTGAGATTGTGTTGAGGTATGCCCCGATGCCGATAGCGAGGTGGCGCTGGAACCGGTTCTGTTTTGCGAAGCGGCCCCATTCGGCCCATGCTGTGGCGTGAGTTTCATGGCGGAAATAAGCCATGGGAACGTTGAGGTCCAGAATCCCTTCTTGCATCCAGCCGCGCCAATCTTGGAGAACGCTCGACCATGGGGCGGCTCTCAGCCAACTTGAGAATGTGGTGGCTGTGGGTGTCCATGTAATTGTTGCCGCGGAGATTTTCACGTTTGGTTTGACTGCAGCCGCGGTGAGGTAAACCCGGCGCAGCAAAGTGGTGACCTGATCGCGGCGCCATTGCATCCACCAGGAATCGTCAGGGGACGGCCGGCCTGTACTGCCGGTTTGTGAATTGAACAGTGCCACCGCAACGGGATTGTACCCCCAGTCGCGCCCGGCGTAGCGGATATAATCAAAGTGCAGGCCATCGACGTCGTAGCGCGTGATGATGTCCATGGCAACGTTAAACGTGTGTTGCTGGACATCCGGGTGTCCGGGGTCGAACGCATAGTTTGAACCGTCCCATGTCTCGCCGTTGTAGGACTCGGTCAACCAATCCGGGTGAGCACGGAACGGATGATTCTCCTGGGGTGGCAGTGTAGATTGGCTGTTCCAAATGTTGTAGGTCACAATCCACGCGTGGACTTCGATTCGCGGTCCTGCGTTGGTATCGTGGGCGCGCATGATCAGATACGCCAGCGGATCGAATCCGGCTTGCACGTCTGAGGCTTTGGGCTCAAACGTGCTGACGTAGTAAGCGTCGCCTCTCTTGCGCACCTCGACGAACAACGCGTTGAAATTGGCAGCACGAGCCGTGTCCACCACAGCATCAACCTCGTTCTGGTTTCGCATCGCAGCGTGCCATGTGTCAACCCACCAGCCACGCAACTCTGGAGTTTGCGCCTGTGCCACGAATGCAACCGAAATCCATGCAGCCAGAAAAACAGCGCAGCAAAGCCAAGACCAAATGGTCCGCGCCGACTGCAGAGTGTTGCAGGGCGGCCGGAGACGGTTTGGTCCCATGGACTTCATCTTTTGGACCGCGGGACTGTCTGCCGGACGCGCTGCAAATCCCTGTCGGTCGGCGTTGATGGGACTTGCACACTGTAGCTGCCCGGGTTGGCGAGGTACGATTTCTTTATCGTCTCTGAGGCTTCGGTCACATTCGGATCGAGCCATCGCCAAAGCTCGGCGTGGCCGTCTGCGAAAGTGAGTGCGCACCCGCGGTTGTGTCTGCTGGATGGCAGGTTCCACCAGTAATAGGAAGTTATGTCCGGGGGCAGAATGCCAAGAGCGCCGTTTTGTATGCTCCATTCGTCTTCGCACAAGAACACTGAGGCTCTTGACGGCGCCGGGTCTGTGATTTCGGCCTCGCGATAGACCGGGTTGGGGATGAGCGACGGATTCAGGTGCGCAAGGCCTGTGCTCATTGCGTAGCTGCGTGTGCGCAGCAGGTTCGGGAACCGGGTGACCTTCGATTTGTCTGCAGGACATCTGTAGATTGCAACAGAAGTGTTGTACTTGAACAAAACGCCCTTTTGGATGTTGGTTGTGGTCCGGTCTGTTTTTGCGTCGCCTTCGAGCCAGCAACCCGGGAGGCTGATCTCGCCGCTGGCTTCGTTTGGGGGAAGCCAGCCGTTGTTGTCGTCGGTGTACATGGCCCAACAAACTGTGAGCTGCTTGAGGTTGTTCAAGCAGCCAATGCCGTGCGCCTTCGTCTTTGCCTTCGACAAAGCAGGCAGAAGCATGCCGGCGAGAATGGCAATGATCGCGATGACAACCAGCAGTTCAATCAACGTAAATGCATGATCGGACCTGCGCGGTTGAGCCGCCGGCCACGGGAATGATGCGCAGTTATCGCTGTTTGTCGGCATTCTTGAGAACGGGCACTGATTGATTCGCGCGGTCGCTGCTGCTTATTTGCAGAGCCTTGATGCGATTCGTGGATGCAAGGCCGGAACTGTTCTTGGCATGACTTTTGTTCCGCCCCGCCCGAAGAAAGGCGGGGCGGAAATGTCCTTTTGCACAAGCTATCACGGGTTCACTTCAGCACTGCTCGGAAGAACCGTGCGCCTTGCCCATCGATGGCAATGCTCACCTTGGCGGAGGGGCCTGGCAGAGTCATTCCGACGACCTCCGTCCAGTCTTTCAGGTTGGTCGATGATTCCAATTGATACATGGCGCCAGCCTGGCCGTTGACGACAAACTCGAAGTTTGAACCAACGACCTTTACGTCGGTGAGTGTTGCGGGCGTCGAAGGCGTCGGTTTCTTGACGGTGTAAGCCGTGATCCCATTATTCGAGTTCAACACAAACAACATGCCACCGCCGAAATCGGCCTGGCCGGTTCCATTAATGTTCGGGTTATCCGCCGCGCAGAATTCCTGGTCGATGAGCACGGGGTTTTCCATGTCGCTGAAATCATAGAGACGCACGTTGTCGGGGTTCTCAAACACAAGCCCGGCGAGAAAGTTGTTGGTGCCGTCCCATGCGATGGCAGCCATTCCTCCTGGCAGGCTGGGGTAGTTGTGGAGCGTGGTGGCGGTTGCAATATTGAGATCAAACTGCACGTGCCGGAGGCTTTGTCCGGTCGCCTTTCCGAAGAAGGTATTGCCCGGGCCGAACGCGACGCTCAATCCAAAGTTGCCGTCGGTTGCATCATCTACGGTCATGAAAGTCGGGTAAAACGTGTAGCCGTCGGGCGTGGTGAACACTGCGACTCCCTTGCCGGAGCGTTGGGCGGCGATGATCTGGGTTTCAAGACCTGCGCCTCGGACATCAAAGTTGTCGCCCCATCGTCCGCCGCCAGGGTTGCCGATGTAAACGGCTTCCGGAGCGGTGTCCGGGCCGTCGTTTGCCCATCTGTAAATGTTGAATGAGCTGGCAGCGGCGTCGGTGGTCAGATTGCAAACGTACACGGCGCCGTCGTCTGCAACAGCCAGCATGTTGATGGCGAATGTTCCGCCGAAGACAATGGAAGTGTCCATGAACAGCGTGTGGAGCTGTTCGCCTGTCTGACCGTCCAACACGTAAATCCTGTTGCCTTCACTTCTGCTGATGACGAGCACGTGGCCGTTGACCGGATTGTAGGCAAGGCCGCGCTGCGAGTTATCCTGATTGAGCCATGGTGTGGCTCCCGGCGGCAGTTGCCACTTCGGTGTCAGCGCGTCGGACTTCACCAACGGCACAACCGTCAGCGTAGCGTTATCACTGACGGCTTCACCGGCTGCGTTTCTGACAACAACCGAGTAGTCCCCGGCCTGCGCTTCTGTAACGCTGGCCAATATCAGTGTTGACCCGGTTTCACCCACGATGTCCGCGCCGTTGAATCGCCATTGATAAGTGAGAGGCTTTGTGCCGCGAGCCACAACACCGAACTGTGCTGTCCCACCAGCCAGCACAGTTATGCTGGCCGGCTGTGTATCGATCACCGGCGGTTCAGGAACAACAGAAACTTCGACTTTGGCTGCCAACAGACCACTGTTGGTGGCGAGTCCGATGACTTTTTCGCCGACCACACCTGCTGCGGTGGTGCCGTTGATATTGGCGTTCGACGCAGGCATTGGCAGGGGTGACCCGATCACTGTTGGCGCGCTGGGGTCGCTGAAATCGAACACGGACATCTTGTGGGCGCTGTAATCGACCGCCGCGAACCGCTTTGACGCAGGGTCGTAGGCTATCCCTGTCACGCCATTAGCCACAACTGAGGTGGGGATGGTTCGAATGGTTTTTGCCGTGCCCGCAGCAAGATCGAACTCGAGTTGGACAAGCGGCTGGCCGTTTATCTTTGACCAGACGGTATTGCCCTCGCCGAACGTCAGGCCTATGCCGCCTTTCCCCGAGGCATCGTGTGTCAACGTGTGCGCAGTGAAATTCGTGCCGTCGGTTGTTGTGAATATGACGAGGTACTTCGCATTGCGTGACATCGCGGCCAATTGAGTGTTTGTGCCGCTGCCGCGTGCCGCAAAGTTGTCGCCAAACCGGATGTCCTGGCCGCTGCCGCCATTGCCGTTGGTTGGGTCACCTTCGAATGCCACTGAAACCGGTGTTTCAATGTTATCATCAGCCCAGCGGTATATCTTGAACGGAGTGGAATTGATGTCCAACGAAAGGTCGCAGGCGTAAACTGCACCGTCGCTTCCGGCAGCGACAAGATTCAATGTGAAGTACCCGCCGCTTATTGCCGGCCAGCCATCAACGTCGTACTGGCTGAGGGTACGTGGATAGCCCAGCTCAGCCGTGCCGTCGGAGCCGTCAGCCCACGAAAGCACATAAACCTGAGGACTGACCGCGCGACTGACGAGAAGCACGTTCCCTGACACGGGGTTGAGAGCCACGCCGCGTTCGGTGTTGCCCGTGGTCATATAATCCCTTGCGCCGGGCGCGATTGCCCACAGTTGTTGAAGGGAATCACCATAAGCGCTTGCTGCCATCCACAATGCGATGCCAGCCAATACAGCGCCACCTTTGATTTTGAAATCTGTTTTCATACTCATCATTCCACCAGTCTGTTGCAGTTTGAACCGATCCCGTGCCGGTCGAGCCGGCACCCTGCTAATTTGGCTCTTCTTTTAAAACAGCGACGGGCTCACGTCAAGATACAGTTCCGCCGACTGATCCCGCAGAGCGGGACGGCTACAGGGTGAATTTTCGGTGATCCTGTAGCCGAGGACGTCAGTCCGCGGGGGTCTTTCGGTTCAACAGGAAGTTTCCCGCCGACTTACGTCGTCGGCTACAGGTGAATTCCCTGTGATTGTAGCCGCGGACGTCAGTCCGCGGGGGTCTTTCGGTTCAACAGGAAGTTTCCCGCCGACTTACGTCGTCGGCTACA
>JARYMD010000208.1 GCA_029907285.1 Verrucomicrobiota bacterium
AAATTTCGGCTGCTGCTCATTCACTTGGCGGGACGGATGAATCGGAACAATTGCGTGATGGGGCTGCGGCTCTGTGCGAGCCGGGAGGCGATCGGGCGGATGCAGAGTGTTTGGTCGGTATTCGAATTGCCGACGCAGGCGACGGCGGCGGCAGCGTTGGGGCGCGGGAGGGGAGGTGGGGGAGGATAGCGGCAAGCCAAGGGCGGCAGTCTATAGAATAGGGGAAGGTGGAAGTGTCTTCTGCGGAGGCGGTTGAGCGGTTTTTGTGAGCTCAAGGCGAGGTTTTTGGAGGTCGATCACAAGAGAATACGCCCCTGCGGGTTGGCTTTTCCCGAAACCCGTCGTTGCGCCCGGCTTAGGCGAGGATTTGGGTAATCGAGTCGGTCATTGACGGGGTTTTGTCCTGCTGTAGTGTTGATGCCATGAAGACGATGCGCGGCTCTGGAGTTGCCCGGTTTACGGTGTCAGTGCCATCCGATCTTGCTCGACAGCTCGACCGAATCGCAGGCGAGAAAGGTTACAGCAGCAGGTCATTGGCTGTTGCTGACATGATTCGCGCGTGGCTTGTAGAGCATCAGCAGAAGTTTGCAGGGAAAGAAATAGCAGGAACAATCACGCTTGTGTATGACCATCACAAACACGGTCTTCAGGAGACGTTGACAGACCTGCAACATGACCATCATGATTCGATAATCTCGACCTTGCACGTGCACCTTGATCATCACAATTGCCTTGAAGTTTTGGTGGTGCGTGGCAGGTCATCTGAAATCCAGCGGATTGCCGACCGGTTGATCAGTGCCAAAGGCGTGAAACACGGCAAATTGACCATTACAACCACAGGCAAGGATTTGCCTGCGTGATGAATCACTGTGAAGATTCGATTGTTGGTTGCCATTGAGGGGAGCGCCCCGTGTTTACAGGCATCCAATGTGGCCGGCTTGAGCGCGAATCAACGAAATGATTCCATGTCAGATGATTTCCACTGAGAAATAGAAAATTTAGGAGGATGATAAACCATGGCGAAGGGTGGACTTTATTTTTGTGTGCTGTTGATCGTTGCAGCGTGCGCTTCCGCGAGCGCGCAACAGCGGGGTCCGTTCCAGTACCGCCGAAATGCAAGCTACGATTTTTCATCGGCGCCTCTGCCGAAGGACGACACCGAAAAGCAGATACTTGATGTGCTCGCCGACATGGATGCCAACCAACGCCGCGGCTCGATGAGTGTCCCCCGGGACGACGGGCGGCTTTTGCGATTGCTCGCAGAAAGCATGGACGCAAAGCATGTGGTTGAACTTGGCACGTCGCAAGGGTACTCGAGCATCTGGTTTTGCCTTGCTCTGCGCAAGACCGGCGGAAAACTGACGACCTACGAGATAGACGCTCAGCGTGCCGCCATCGCCAGGGAGAATTTCAAGCGCGCTGGTGTCATTTCCCTTGTTACCCTGGTCGAAGGAGACGCACACGACCAGGTAAAGAAGTTGAAGGAACCAATCGACCTGATATTTCTTGATGCGGACAAGACGGGTTACGTTGATTACCTTGAGAAACTGTTGCCGCTGTTACGGCCCGGGGGGATGGTTGTTGCGCACAACATTGATTCACAACTGGCTGATCCGGCTTATGTCAGAGCGATAACAACAAACGCCGCGCTCGACACGGTGTTTATCGACATAAAAGGGTCTGGCATTTCTCTGACGCTGAAGAAGCGATGAATTCGGCAGCGCGCAGGCGCAACCGGACGTGCACGCCGACACACCCGCAGGCTGTTCAATGATGTTCGTGCGAGCAATACGTTTGCCGGACGGTCACAGATGCTCGTGGCTGGTTTCTCAGGGTGATGTGCGAACGCCGTTTTCGCGTGGCTTTACACTTGTTGAGGTTCTTGTCGTAACGGCGATCATTGGGATACTTGCGGCGTCTCTTCTTCCCGGGTTGTCTGCGGCGCGGGAGAAAGCCCGCCGCGGTGTTTGCCAGAATAATCTCAGGCAACTAGCGATTGCAGCCGCAATGTACGCTGACGACAATCAGGACCGGCTTTTCGATGGGACACTTGACAATGGAGGATGGTTTCTCATTTGCCTTGGGACTCGGACATTTGAGCTGATTACGAATCTTTACGGTGGAAAGATCATTGACTGCCCGAACATGGATTGGGGAGTTAACCTCGCTGATGCGCCCGAGAGCCAGGGGCGCCGGGAGGAAGGGCTCGGTTACTTCATCGGGTACCATTATCATGGCGGGCGGCAAATTGGACCTGAAACCGAAAACCCGGGCTGGGTTTCCCCGCAAAAGCTCTCCGACGGTCCGACAAACGCCCTGTTTTCAGATGCGAACAGTTGGTGTTCCGGCGGTGATTTGCCGTGGGTAATGGTTCCGCACACGCCGCGTGGTTCGCTCAAGAAAGCAGGGTCGGTCTTTGTGGCGCCCACGCAAGGTGAAAGCCCGCGTGAAAAAGGGGCTGCGGGTGGCAACGTTGCAACGCTGGATGGCGCTGTGCAGTGGAAAAGCATTGCCAACATGACCGAACACCGATCAGCCTCGTTTGGGCCGATTTATAAAGGCGCCTGGTAGGTCGTGCTCAGGTTTTCTTTCTTTCAAAAGTGGGAATCTTAAGGCGTTCGCCGTCCCGCATCGCGGATTCATGGGCAATGATTCCCGGAACGGTCATCGCGAGGGCTTCGTCGATGTTCACCAGCGGCTCGCGATTTTCGAGGATGGATGAGATGAACTCGTGCATTAACGGGCCGTGCGAGCCGCCGTGCCCGCCCTCCGGCACGCCAGGTGGAAGCGGTGGACGGGAGATGTCGGGCAGGTTCTCTTCAAGTTCACCGAAATACTGCATGCCGGCCATGCGGCCGCGTTCGCCGAAAACGCAGCCTGTCTCGTCGATAAGCCTGGCAATCGAAGTGCACATGAGCATGCGGGAGGCGCCGCCCTCGCTTGTTTCGAAGATGGCGATTTCATCCGAGAACGGGTTGCGGTACCTGTTGCCGCCCGGCTGGTAAACGGGTGATTTTCCTTTGAAGCCGACGCAGGAGACGCTTGTGAACCGTTTCCCTGTAACGCCAATGTAGTAGGCAGTTGAATGGGTTGGATACCACAATGGCGGCGATCCTATGCGCCAGCCCTTGTACGAGTCGATCGGCTCGGTCATGTAATGATAATACTCGCCTTCGGAATAAACAATCCGGCCAAAACCGCCTGCTCTGTAAATTGTGCGCATTGCGTGGCACGAGGCATGGTAGCAGCTCGTTTCAGCCATCATGTACTTGAGCCCGGTCCGTTTCACGGTCTCAACGAGTCGTTCGGCATCTTCCAAAGAACCCCAGACAGCCGGCACGGCGCTCATGACGTGCTTGCCGTGTTCCATGGCGAGAATGCAATGCCGCGCGTGGCTCGGTGCATCCGTGGCCACGAACACCGCCTCGATTTTCGGGTCTTTGACGAGCTCTTCGAGTGAATCGTAGGATTTGCCACAACGACACGCTTCCATCAAACCCGCGCGCCGGTCTGGAAACAGGTCGCTCACCGCGACGATTTCAACGTTCGGGTGATCTTGGAAACCGAATGCGGCGCCGAATTTGCAGACACCATACCCAACGATGCCGACGCGGACTTTTCGATCCGACACGGGTTGCCATGGTTTGCGGTTTTCGCGCAGATCAGCGCCTTTCCCGGCGAGGGTCATCATGGAGGCAAACGACGCTAATCCGATGGTTCCAATGAACTCTCTGCGCTTGAGCGGTGGCTTGGCATTGTCGGTACGGTGGTGTTGGTTTCTAGAGTTAAGGTTCTGATGCATGTGGGCATTTTGGTAATTCATGCTCCGAGGTCAAGAACGCGTGCGCGTGTTTTGCCTTCACGACGCAGGCGGTTTGGTTCAGACTGGGAAGTGTGATGGACATATTTGACCTTTCAAACGAAATCGCAGTTGTGTTGGGCGCCGGAGGCGCTCTTGGCGGTGCAATGGCCGAGGGACTGGCCGAGGCAGGCGCCGGCGTGGCAATACTGGATTTTGCTGTGGAACGCGGCCAGGCACGGGCCAAAAGCATCGCTGACAAAGGCCGGCGTGCAGTGTTTGTCCAGGCGAATGCGCTTGACCGGGCCAGCTTGCGCGCAGCGCATGAGGCAGTAACGCGCGAACTTGGCGCGCCAACAATCCTTGTTAACGCAGTGGGCGGGAACGACCCGGCGGCACAAGTTACTGAGGATCGTTCTTTTGAGAACCTCAGTGCTGAAGCATGGCGGGCCAACTTCGATCTCAACTTGTGCGGCGGTGTGCTGTTTCCGTGCCAGGAGTTTGGGGCAGCGATGGTGAAGCGTGGCCGCGGCAGTATTATCAACATTGCTAGCGTATCCGCGCACATACCGCTGTCACGTGTGGTGGCGTATTCGGCTGCGAAAGCCGCAGTGCTGAATTTGACAAGGTTTCTTGCGCGCGAGTGGGCGACCAAGGGTGTGCGCGTGAATTCGATCACGCCCGGTTTTTTCCCAGCGGATCAAAACAGGCGGTTGCTGTTCAACGCAGATGGCTCGCCGACGCCGCGGGCAAAAGCCATACTCGATCACACGCCGATGCGCCGGATGGGCGAGCCGTCAGAACTGATCGGTGCGGTGATTTTCCTCGCCAGTGACAAGGCGAGCGGGTTCGTCACGGGCGCGGACATTCGCGTGGACGGCGGGTTTCTGGCACAGACAATCTGATCAAATGATTTCGGCCGTTGCAAAAAATGGCAAAGCGATCGAGCCGGAGGAGATTGGCAGCATTGTGCGCGAGGCCTGCCCGGCGGCGTTGTATGAAGGCAAGCGGACCTTGGTGATTGTTCCCGACGGTACAAGGACGGCGCCGGTTGGTTCTGTGTTCCGGCCTCTGCAGAACCATCTTGCCGGTGTTGTCACGGGGTTTGACGTGCTTGTGGCTCTTGGCACGCATCAACCGATGAGCGAGGCGGCGATTTGTGAGCGGCTTGGGATCACGATGGACGAGCGCGGCCGCGAATATGCGAACGTGCGGTTTTACAATCACGCGTGGAATGACACATCAGCCCTTGTGACGATCGGCACCATCAGCGCAAAGGAAGTGCGCGCGCTTACCGATGGCCGGTTCGAGATGGAAGTGCCGATCGAGATCAACCGGCGCCTGCTTGAATACGATCGGCTGATAATCATCGGGCCTGTGTTTCCGCATGAGGTTGTCGGGTTTTCAGGTGGGAACAAGTACTTCTTTCCCGGTGTTGCGGGGCCGCAGATACTCAACTTTTTCCACTGGCTGGGAGCAGTGATAACAACCCCGAAGATCATCGGCCGGAAATGGACGCCGGTGCGCCGTGTGGTTGACAAAGCGGCATCATTGATTCGCGTGCCAAAGGCCTGTTTTTGTCTGGTCGTTGAACGCGAGGGACTGGCCGGTTTGTTCGCAGGAACACCCGAGGAAGCATGGGACCCTGCGAGCAGCCTGTCGAACCAGTTGCACGTCGTTTATCATGACCGGCCGTATAGCACAATAGTGGCGTGCGCGCCGAAGATGTACGACGAGATTTGGACGGCCGGCAAATGCATGTACAAACTCGAGCCTGTCCTTGCAGACGGCGGCGAGCTCATAATTTACGCGCCGCACATCACGGAGTTTTCAGCCACTCATGGCAAGGTGATCGAAGAAGTTGGCTATCATTGCCGTGATTATTTCCTTGGTCAATGGCCCAGGTTCAAGGGCTATCCGTGGGGTGTTCTTGCGCATTCCACGCATGTTTACGGGCTGGGCACCTACGTTGACGGGCGGGAAACGCCGCGCGCGCGGGTCGTGCTTGCGACCGGCATTCCGGAGAGTAGATGTCGAGCGGTCAACCTTGGATACCGGGATCCGGCCAGCATCAGGCCCGAGGAATTCGCGGGCCGCGAAGCTGAGGGTGTTTTGCTTGTGCCGAAAGCCGGTGAAACGCTCCATCGGCTGCGCAACCCGCCCGAATGGGCAAGGTGACACGCGGATTGTGGCGCCAGAATGGCATTGCGCAGGGCCTTGAGCGTTCGGAAGCCGGTCAGTTTTAATTCCTCTTGACGAATAGATTCCTGAGTTCAGAGTCCGCACCGGCGTGATCGAGAGCCGCCCCTTGGTCCGGCATGGATGGTGACGGCCGGGTTCGCGGCGCCAAATGCAGCCACTGAGAGATCAACTGAAAGGATCAACATGCACTGGTATCTGGAAGTCCTGAAGAAGTACGCAGTATTTGAAGGACGGGCGAGAAGGAAAGAGTACTGGTTTTTCGTATTGTTCAACCTCATTATTTCATTTGTTTTGGGTTTCATCGAAGGGCTCTTTGGCGGTCCAGGTGTGCTTGGCGCAATTTATTGTTTGGCCGTGCTTATTCCGGGGATTGCTGTTGCAGTGCGCTGTTTGCATGACACTGGCCACAGCGGTTGGTGGTTGTTGATCGGGCTTGTTCCGATTGTTGGTTTCATTGTTTTGCTGGTGTTTATGGTTCAGGATGGTACTCCGGGGCCGAACCAATACGGTCCCAACCCAAAAGAAGTGAGCGCCTGAGTTGGAGAGGCGGACACGCCAATTTAGCCCACTTTGTTCGCATGAAAAGCGCTGATGCTTGGCTCTGGCTGTTGATCGCATGGTTGCTGGCATCGACTGCACCTTTCGCAAGGACGTCCGAATCGCCGCGCGCCGGTGACGAGCTTAAGCGAAAACAGGAAGAAGTGGACCGCTTGCAGCGCGAACTCGACAATGCGCGCAAGGAACTGCGGCGGCTTGAAGAAGAAAACAAACGGCTCAAGAATGCACAACCTGAGCCGCGCGCTTCAACTGAAGCAAACCGGGCCGAGGTGTTGGCAAGGCCGATTGCATCTCTTCCGCCGCTTGCGGAAAGTGAGGTTGTTGAATCGTCAGAATTGGCGGCTCATTTTGCGAACCAGCCCGAAGCTGCACTGCAGCGCTACGTTGGGCGTGTTTTCCAGGTCAAAGGCAAGGTCGAGCGGTTCGACGTCAAACTGGTTGTTCGGCGGTTCGACGCGTTGCTCGATACCGGCGCACGTGGCATTTCTGTCGTCTGCGGGTTCAACTATGTGGACAAGTACCTGGCCGTTTACACGAAACAGAAAGGCAGGACACTTGTCGCCAGAGCGGGTGCCAAAGGTGAAGTCGAACTGATGAACGTGGGCGACACGGTTGTCATTAGAGGGCGCTGCAAAGGTTTCAAAGACGGCGAGGTAACGTTCACCGGATGCGAAATTGTCCGGTGATGATTCTTTGGCGAGGCTGGCGGGAAAGCTGGCTAGATTCCGCGTGGGACTAACGCTTCGCCCGTGGTGCGCCAGAGTCGTGTCTTCAGGCGAAACGCAACGGTTTGGACATTCTTTTTCTTGCCCCGTCAACCTTTGTTGCTCCTTTGGCAACCGAACACACCTGTCAATCGATCCCAACCGCCAAAGTCGAAACGGGAATGATGTGAAGACAGAGGCGTAGTTTGTTATTTAGGCACTTTGCATAGCTTTGCACAGCATGGAAACATCAAATGGCATAAACTACGGCAAACCGAACTTGAGAAAACGCGGCTTCGACTTCTTCCGCCCAGTGGCTGTCAAGCCAGACGGCAGACGTGTCCAAAGCCCAAATTGGTCGGTCAGATTCCAACACCAGGGCAAACGCACTTGCCGCTCTCTCGACACAGCAGATTACAGGCTCTGTCCTCCAAAGAGCCAAACAACTGGTTTCTTCTGTCCGCCAACACTGGCATCCCGCCATTAGTCCCACAGCATCAACTGGTTAGAAACAGGGCTTGGCTCTTTCCGGGACCGAAATTCCGCAAATAGTTCAACCAGAG
>JARYMD010000209.1 GCA_029907285.1 Verrucomicrobiota bacterium
CCGTCCCCGGCGCGCCGAATGCATCAGCAGATGCTCTGATTCCGGCTCGCTGGGACAGCGAGCCCGACCGTGCATGAAGCCTTGTATGCAGTTCTTCAATTCCGCGTAAACGCGGAACTTGGGCAGCGATCGCTTGTCCCGCGCATTGGGCGATGGCATGCCCGCGGCCGTTAGAGTCCCGCCTTTAGGCGGACTTGAATTGAGCATCCGTTGTGCAGCAGCCCCTTTGTGCGTTGTACGTTGAGCGTTGAACGTTGAGCGTTGAACGTTGAGCGTTGTACGTTGAGCGTTGTACGTTGAGCGTTGTACGTTGAGCGTTGTACGTTGAACGTTCCCAGACAGACGACCGGCGAGTCAACTGAAAGGAACGCTCAACGTCCAACGTTCAACTCACAACGTTCGACAGCGAAGCGCTCATCAACGGTCGCAATCGCCGGCTCGGTGCCTCTGAGGCAACTTTGGTTCCGGCTACGCCGGTCTGCGAAATATGCGGAACCCGGAAATCTAACCGGGATGAAGGCACCGGTGAATCCGAAGGGGTGGCCGGTGAGATTTCCGGGCTGGAACGCAGGATTTGCAAATCGGGGGGTTTGAGCCTGCAAATCCCTTTGACGCATGACAGTCCATCCCGTAGTTTGATCAAACCGATCGATTCAAATGCTGGGTTTTTTAATCAGGAAAGTAATAGGGACAAAGAACGAACGCGAGGTCAGGCGCCTGCGCAAAGCGCTGGTTCCGCGCATAAACGAGATCGAGCGCCAGTACCAGTCGCTTTCTGACGATGAGCTTCGTGCGAAGACCGAAGAGTTCAAGGCGCGAATTGTGGCTGAGCGGGAGCGGCGGGGTGTGAATGCCATTTTGGAAAAGGCACGCCAGCTCGAGAACGATTTACGCCGGGACGAGGCCAAGATAGAGCGCCGACGCGCTTTCGAGATCGAGCAGGAGATTCTGGACGAAATCGCGCCGGAAGCTTTTGCCGCTGTTAAGAACGCGTGTCGCCGCCTCTATGACCGGAAGGCGGAAATCACAGTTCGGGGGCACAAGATCGTATGGGACATGATCCCGTTCGACGTTCAGCTTATTGGGGCGTGGGCATTGCACAAGGGGCGCATTGCTGAAATGGCCACTGGCGAAGGCAAGACGCTGGTGGCGACGATGCCGGTTTATTTGAACGCTTTGACGGGGTACGGCGTGCACGTGGTGACGGTGAACGACTACCTTGCCGCGCGCGACAGCGAGTGGATGGGCGTGATTTACAAGTTCCTTGGCCTTACTGTTGGCTGCATTTTGCATGATCAGCCCCCGGCGGTCCGCCGCGCTCAATACAACTGCGACATCACTTACGGCACAAATGCGGAGTTTGGATTTGATTACCTGCGCGACAACGGCATTTACATCACGCGCGAGGAACAGGTCCAACGCGGACACCATTACGCCATAGTGGATGAGGTTGACTCGATTCTAATCGACGAAGCGCGGACACCGTTGATCATCAGTGGACCTGCGGTGGTGAGCGCCGGAAACGAGCTTTATATCCAGTATCGGCCCCAGGTCGAAGCCCTTGTCCACGCCCAGGAACGGCTTTGCCGGCGTTTCTTGGACGAGGCCGAAGAAGTCCTCCGCAAGCTGCATCCCGAAGACGGGTCGAATCCGATTGACGCCGAAGAACTGCAGCGGCGTGCGGGCCTGTTGCTCTACCGGGTCAAGATGGGCAACCCAAAAATGCCCGAGCTGCTGAAGCTCCTCGAGAATCCTGAGAATCAGCAGCTAATGCAAGCGGCCGAACTCGAGTTGCATGCCGACCAACAAAAGAAACAACTGTACGCTGAGAAGGAAGAGCTGTTTTTTGCCATAGATGAAAAGGGGCATGAAGCGGACCTCACTGAAAAGGGGCGGAACTTTCTGAGCCCGAATGATCCCAACGCGTTCGTGTTGCCGGACCTCATAACAGCGTTTCACGAGATCGACACCGGCCCGGAAACCGACGTCCGGAAGCGGATGGAGGCGAAGGCAAAAATCCAGAAGGAATTTGAATTGCAGGCGCAGCGGATTCACTGCATATCGCAGCTTCTGAAGGCTTATTGTCTTTTCCAGCGCGACGTCCATTACGTGGTTCAGGATAACAAGGTTATTATCGTTGACGAGAACACGGGGCGGCTAATGACGGGCCGGCGCTGGAGTGACGGTCTTCACCAGGCTGTCGAAGCCAAGGAAGGTGTCCGCATCGAAGAGGAAACACAGACACTGGCGACAATCACAATTCAGAACTACTTCCGGCTGTACCAGAAACTGGCTGGAATGACCGGAACGGCGGAGACGGAAGCAGCCGAGTTCTTCGATATTTACAAGCTTGGGGTGCTTGTAATTCCAACCAACAAACCGTGCATACGAAAGGATTACGATGACACGGTTTACAAGACCAAACGCGAGAAATACAACGCGGTTTTAAACGAAATCCAGGAGGTGCACGGCCAGGGCCGGCCGATCCTGGTCGGCACGGTATCTGTCGAGGTGAGCGAACACCTCTCGAGGATGCTGAAGAAAGTTGGGATTGTTCACTCGGTTCTTAATGCAAAATATCACCAGCAGGAAGCGGAGATTGTGGCAAGGGCAGGTCAACGCGGCGCGGTCACGATCGCCACCAACATGGCCGGTCGCGGCACTGACATCAAGCTTGGGCCGGGCGTTGCCGATATTGGCGGGCTGCATGTAATAGGAACCGAACGGCACGAGGCGCGTCGAATTGACCGTCAGTTGCGCGGTCGTTGTGCGCGCCAGGGCGATCCGGGGTCGTCCCACTTCTTCATCTCCCTTGAAGACGATCTGATGCGGTTGTTTGGGTCTGACAGGATCGTGAAGGTGATGGAGCGAGTCGGGCTTGAAGAAGGCCAGCCGCTCGAGCACCCGTTCCTCAACAAGTCCATAGAACAGGCGCAAAAGCGGGTCGAACAGCATAACTTCCAGATAAGAAAACGCACGCTCGAGTATGACGATGTGATGAACAAACAGCGCGAAATCATTTACGGTTTCCGCAACCAGATCATTCACGCTGAGGAAGTGCGCGAGCGGCTCATGGACATAATGGAAGAGGTGGTGATAGAAAAGGTGCGGCAGTACACGACCAACGATGAAGACCCGCATGAATGGAACCGGCGCGCGCTGGCGGACTGGGTCAATTTGAATTTTCCTCTCGGCCTGCCCGAAGACGAGATCACCAACATTGCAAACAAAGGGCAGGACCTGCCGGTACAGGGATCGCTATACGATGGCTTGAGTGCTGCGCAATTCGCCGTGGCGCGGCACATTGTCCAGAGTGTGCGCGAGTTGTACGAGCTGAAGGTAAGCTTTGAAAACCCTGACAGCCTCAAATCGATTGAACGTTACACCATCCTGAGCGCCATTGACACGCTCTGGAAGGAGCACCTTTATCACATGGACAGTTTGCGTGCCAGCATCGGCCTGCGCGCGTACGGGCAGCGCGACCCGCTCATCGAGTACAAGGTGGAAGCATTCAAAATGTTTGATGAGCTCATGACGAACGTCAAATCCGAGATTTGCAAAAACATCTTCCTGAGCGCGTCGAGCCTTTCTGCTTTCGAGCAATTCTTTAAGAACATTCCACAGCGCACGATTCACCAGCAAACAAGCGCGTTCAGTGGCGCCGCCGGCAAGGACGATCGCAACCAGAAACGTGCAAGTGACATGGTGACGGAAGCGAGCGCTGAATTGTCCAAGGTTCCTCAACCTGCGCGTGCGATGCCGAAAGTGGGCCGCAATGATCCGTGTCCCTGTGGCAGCGGAAAGAAATACAAACACTGCTGCGGACGATAGTTCCCGCTTTGTGCGGTGCGCATTCACTTTGCGCCAGAGTGCAAATTGAGCGACTGCGCCCCCGCCTCATGTAGTGTCTCAGGGATTGTGCCATGAGCTGCATAGGAACGTCATTGAACAGCATAAGGGGTCGGATGTTGGACGCAGCACGCCTTGCGCCCAAGCTCCTTGGCGAGTCATCACGCGCTGTTATGCAATTCCTGATGACCCGGATGAACGCGGAGGGTGGATTCCGCGGACGCAGTGCGACAAGCGACTTGTATTACACCGTATTCGCTCTGGACGCTCTGGAAGCGTTGGGCGCACAACCGCATGGGGAGTTGGTCAGACGTTACCTTGAGGAGTTCGGGGACGGGCGCGGACTTGATTTTGTGCATTGCTGTTGCTTGGCGCGATGTTGGGCGGCGATTGGCAGGTCTGACGCCGATGGCAGACGTGATGCCATTCTTTCGCGGATCGAGTCGCATCGCACTCCGGACGGCGGGTACGGGACAGGCATCGGCGGCGGTGAGGGGAACCCCTACGGATGCTTTCTTGCGCTCAGTGCGTATGAAGATTTGGGTCGTCGAGTGCCGAATGAGTTGGGTGTGGTTGGTTTTCTGGGGCGAAGCATGATGAGTGACGGTTCGTGGAGCAACGCGCGCAATGCGGGAGACGCAGGACCAGATGACGCAAATTGTAAAGGATCAACAACAGCAACGGGCGCGGCGGTGGTGGTCCTCAATCGGCTTGTGAGCACCGCGCCTGAAGAGAACCAGGCCGCGGGACTGTTTGATCCCGGGCTTACAGCGAGGTGGTTGTTGGACAGAATGGATGCGGGCGGCGGTTTTCTGGCTGCGCCGGGGACACCCGCACCGGACCTGTTGTCCACTGCAGTTGCGGTGCATGCGTTGGGGATTCTTGGAGTTCAGCTCGGCTTCTTGCGCGATGCGTTGCTTGATTTTGTTGATTCGTTATGGGATGGGCGTGGAGCATTCCGCGGTTATTGGGGGGACGACCAGGGGGACAGTGAATACACCTTTTACGGGCTGTTGGTTCTTGGCCATCTTGCGCGGTTGCATTGATCTGTTGTGTCATCTCGGCCAGCCCCGCTGCTATTGGGGGTTCGGAAATCTCACCGGGGTGAACGCATCGGTGAATCCGAGGTGGTGGCCGGTGAGGTTTCCGGGTTTGGGTGTGTTTGTCCGGTGAGCCTGGTGGAATTCCACGGGTTGGCAACGCTGAGGGCCGGCAGCGAAAGTGGCGAGCGCCCGTTGCGCATTATGGAATTGCACGCTCGGCTGGTCCAGGCGGGGGTACGCCAATCAACCCAACAGGCTGCTCAGAGGAGGACGGGGACGCCTTCTTCGAGGATGAGAAGTTGTTTGCTGAGACCGGCATGAGCCGCGAGATCGGCGAGGCGCCGGGGCGGCTCGTCAATGTCCTCGAACGCGAGCCTGAAAGTTCCGTAGTGCATCGGCACGAGCCAATGTGAACGCAGCTCTTTGAAGGCGCGGATGGCGTCTTCGGGGCCCATGTGCACTTTGCGGAACGACTCCGGGTGCGATGCTCCGATCGGGAGAAGAGCGATTTCAGGAGCGAGCTTATCGCCTATTTGACGGAATCCGTCGAAGTAAGCGCTGTCGCCTGCGTGATAGATTCTGCGGCCCTGGTATTCGATGACGAAGCCGCCGTAACCGCGGTGGTGATCGCTGATCATGCGTGCGCCCCAGTGTTTTGCCGGGGTGAATGTGATCCGCAGGTCACCGCGCGTGTAGCTTTCCCACCATTCGAGTTCGAGGATTCGGTCAAATCTGAGTCCTTGAGCCAGCTCGCCCACACCCCATGGCACGATTGCTATGCGATTTGACGGAAGGCGCCGGAGCGTCGGTTTGTGGAAGTGGTCGAAGTGTGCGTGAGTGATGAGAATTATGTCCGGGTTTGGGATGTCTTTGAGGCGCAGCCCTGGGTGCTTTTGGCGTTTCACGACGAACAGCCAGTTCGAGAAGATCGGGTCGATGAGAAGATTGCAGGCTGCCAGTTGAACCAGGAAGGACGAATGCCCGATCCATGTGAGTACAACCTGGCCGGCGCGCGGGTGTGGGAACAGAGGCTGTTTGTGCCGGCCGCGGCGTTTTGTGATGAGCGGTTTCCACACCATCTCGCGAAAGTATGTGCGCGGGCTGAACGTCCTTGTTGGTGTGAGGTCTTTAAACGAGCGCGGCAGGCGCCGTTTTGAAGCGCGATGGCCTGTGAAGTTGGTTTCGAATGGGTCCATTGGAACCCTACTGCAGCGCTGCGGCAACAAGGTCTCCGACTTGCGAGGTCGAATATCCCATTTTGCCTGCGGCGAGGCTCTCAAGTTTTTCGCGAACGGTGCGGATGACAGCGTTTTCGATGGCTGCGGCGGCTGCGGTTTCGCCCAGATAATCGAGCATCATCTGGCCTGCGCAGACAGCGGCGAGCGGGTTGATGACGTTTTGGCCTGTGTATTTGGGTGCGCTGCCGCCGATTGGTTCGAACATTGACGTTCCATTGGGGTTGATGTTGCCGCCGGCGGCGATTCCCATGCCGCCCTGGATCATTGCGCCGAGGTCAGTGATTATGTCGCCGAACATGTTGTCGGTGACGATCACGTCGAACCATTCGGGGTTCTTTACGAACCACATTGTAGTGGCGTCAACATGGGCATAATCGCGCTTGACGTCGGGGTAGTCGCGCTGCCCGATTTCGTGGAAGGCGCGTTCCCAGAGATCGAACGCGTAAGTGAGCACGTTGGTCTTGCCGCAGAGAGTGAGTTTCTTTGCCCGGTTTCGTCGGCGGGTGAGGTCGAAGGCGAACCGGAGGCAGCGCTCGACTCCGCGGCGGGTATTGATGCTTTCCTGGACGGCTATTTCGTTTGGGGTTCCTTTGAAAACGAATCCGCCGGCGCCTGTGTAAAGGCCTTCGTTGTTTTCGCGGACGACGACGAAATCGATGTCTTCGGGTTTCTTGTCTTTGAGCGGGCAAAATCGTTCGTCGTAGAGCTTGACCGGACGGAGGTTTATGTATTGTTCGAGCTCGAATCTGAGTCTGAGGAGGATGCCTTTTTCGAGGATGCCGGGTTTGACATTGGGATGGCCGATTGCGCCGAGGAGAATGACGGGGAATTGTCTGAGCTCGTTTATGACGCTATCGGGGAGGGTTTCGCCTGTGCGCAGGTATCGTTCACCGCCGAGGTCGTAGTGGGTGTAATTCAACTTGAGATTGAACCTTTGCGCTGCGGCATCGAGGACCTTGATTGCTTCGCGGACAACCTCGGGGCCGGTGCCGTCGCCCGGGATGACTGCTATGTTGTACTGCTTCACTGATTCGACTTGGTGCTTATGACCTAAAACTTCGGGACTGCTGCTGATCAGGCCTGTTGGGTTTGCTCGGTTTCTCTGGCGGCCTGGAGGCGCGCCTCTTTCTTTTCTTTCCACTCCCAGTACCATGCAATCCACACGGCGCACTCGTAAAGGACCTGGAGTGGTATTGCCATGAGGACCTGGGTTATCACCTCGGGTGTGGTCAGCAACGCGCTGAGCACAAGATTGACGACTACCATGTACCGGCGCATCGAAGCCAGCTTTCGATAATCAAGAATCCCTATTTTGACCAGTGCCAGCAGGATCACCGGCATCTCAAACCCAAGGCCCATGCCGAGCATGAACTTGGTTACGAAACTGAAATAAGTTTCGGCCCGCCACTGGGGCATTTCAACGCCCATCCAGAGCGAGTATGCCTCGGCGGCGCGGAGCGCAAATGGCATTATGCCAAAATAGCAGAAACACACGCCGAGCAGGAACAGCCCGACTCCGACGATGAATGCGCGCCCGAAGTATTTCTTTTCCTTTTTCTTGAGGGCCGGAACAACGAACTGGCCGACGAAATAGAAGACAAGCGGCGCAGCGAGCAGAATCCCGCCGAAGAACGCCAGTTGCAGCGATGATATGAACGGGGCGGCAGGGTCAAGG
>JARYMD010000020.1 GCA_029907285.1 Verrucomicrobiota bacterium
GTGTCGGAACTGGGGCAAGGCATGGAAGGACGACCATGATTTGCGTTCGGATGACATGTGGATGCCGGAGCTGCTGCAGCCCTACATTGGCACGAACACTGCGAAGCCAAAGAGCAATCGTCTCGCCGACCAGCGGCTTGTCAGCGGCACTTACGCTTGTCCGGCCGGTCTCAAGGCCAAGCTTCCCGTTGGCGAACTTGGTTACAACTTCACGCAGGGTTTCTTTTATGACAATGACGGTGTGACCTACGTGTGGAATCACATTTACCTCAAGAAAGACCGCAGCGCGTACGAAGTCAGCAGGCCGGTCAGCGGCCGGCCGGCCAATGACGTTCCCGTTCCGACCAAAGCGTGTCTTGTTTGGGAAATCCCATACTGGAACTACAAGTACATGCCTCACAATCGCGGCATTAACATTGTTTGCGCCGATGGCCACGCGGAACGGACCAAGGGCAGCCCGGATGAGTACGATTGGTGGGCATATCACAGTCGTGACGGATGGGAACCTGATTGATGAGTTTGCCGAGCCGGTCAGAGATCGGGGGCAGGATTCGTGTGCTCGAAGCTCGTGTAAGATCGGTCTGCGGATCGATGCGGGCGAGGACGCCCGCGCTCCCGAAGCCTTTGCTTTTTCCAACGCCTTGCGGGAGCGCGGCGATTCCTCGCCGCACCCAGCCGGCCAGAGATCGGGCGCCGGATTTGCGCGATCGAAACCTATGCGCCCAATTCGGTGAGATTCCCGGGCGGACTGTTTTTCGAGTTTTCGCTTGCATGCGTGCATGGCTCCGAATTGAATCTCCCAAGGCAAGAAAACATTCGGCTTGTTACAAATGAAAACGCTCAGCTCACTTAAAATAGTCAAAGGAAACACATCTTCCATAGTCTCGGCAGAACTGTCCCGCACTGGCGGCCTGCTTCGACTCGCTCCAAACTGGGTGCCGCGCTCTTTTTTGCAGCCGGGCCTCCGGCTCAAGCTGCATCCAGACGACATTTACGCATACGGCGCAAACCGTGGCGGCATCGACGAACGCTGGTTCGCATCGACAACCGAGGCCGCCAACGAGGGCCGCGTGCCCGATGAAGGCCTGAGTTATTGCATTGTCGGAAACGAGAGGTTCACCCTGCGCCAGGCCGTTGCCGACTGCGGCGCTGCGTTGGTGGGCAAAGCCATATGGCGCAAGTACGGCAAATGGCCTGTTTATTCGAAATTCTTCGATAACATGGGCCCCATTCCGCATCACATGCACCAAAGCGAAAAACAGGCAAAACGCGTCGGCCAGGAGGGCAAACCTGAAAGTTACTATTTCCCGCCCCAACACAACAATGTTGGCAACAATTTCCCGTACACATTCTTCGGTCTGGAACCCGGCACAACCAAAGCCCAGGTCCGCAAGTGCCTCGAAGATTGGAACAAGGGCGACAACGGCATACTTGATTTGTCAAAGGCGTACCGATTGAAGCCTGGAACAGGCTGGTTGGTTGGCCCCTGCATACTCCATGCACCTGGGAGCCTCTGCACATACGAACCGCAGTGGGGCAGCGACGTCTTCGGCATGTACCAAAGCATGGTCGAAGGCCGATACGTCCCGTGGGACCTGCTCGTCAAAGATGTCCCCAAGGAATACCACAAAGACCTCGATTACCTTGTCGATCAGCTCGATTGGGAAGCAAACGTTGATCCCAACTTCAAGGATAATCACTACCTCGAACCCGTCCCAGTCGCAGATACGAGCAGCGAAGGTTACATGGACAGATGGATCGTCTATGGCAAGATCAACGGGCGCCAGTATTTCACAGCAAAAGAGCTGACCGTTGACCCCGGCGTCAAAGCCGTCGTAAAAGACAACGGCGCCTATGGCCTCATTTGCGTCCAGGGCGTCGGCAAAATCAATGGCCAACCATTGAATTCACCCAAGTTGATCCAATTCGGCGAACTCACCGAAGACGAATATTTCTGCACCGAGGACGGCGCCAAGGCAGGTGTCACTTTTGAGAACACAAGCGAAACCGAACCGCTGGTTGTTCTGCGCTATTTCGGGCCCGATGTTAATCCTGATGCGCCTGAGCTTGGCGCATACAAGAAACGGAAGGCCTGAAAACACAGGGTGTTGACCTGTCACTGAGCTCCATGCAGCGGCCAAACCGTTGTGTCGAGCTCTTTTGTTTTCGGAGTCGGCCCGCCGACTGATGTCGTCGGTTACAAGTGAGATTTTTCTGTGATGTAGCCGCGGACGTCAGTCCGCGGGCCTTTCGGTTCAGAACGAAGTCTGCAGCCGACTAATCCCGCGGAGCGGGAAGGCTACAGGTTGAATTTTCGGTGAGCCTTTAGCTGGATGCAAAGATTGAGCCAGAGCCGGTGCATGGATTTAATTTCCAAGACAACACATTTTTTGAGGACATCTGCTGCTGTTTGTGGCATGTTCATTTCAAGCGTCGTTTGTTTTTGGCGAGGCGAGCGAGGTACCGAGTGCGCGATCACCCGTCCAGCGTTGGGGCACCGCATGTCCAGCCGGTCGGAGACCGAGTCTCGGTAGAGAAATGCTGCGTGAAGATTACATACTGAGCTGGATTCGGCGTTACCTCCAGTGGATGGCCGAGTTGTTCGGACTTGTCCGTGCTCAGGATCACGAACTCGCCCTGCGCCGGATCGACATGATCCTCAGAACATTGCTCGAGGTCGGACCAGATTCAGTCACCAAGCTCACAGACGGCGAGATTCTGGCAAGACTCACGCTCGGCGACCCGCCACAGTTGGTTCAGGAAAAATTCGTCGTTCTGGCTGCTGTCCTTGAACAGCTCGGAATCGTGTTTCTGGCGAAGAATCAGCCCGATATCGCCCGCGACTGCTTTGTCAAAGCGCTTCACTTGATCGTCGGCCTCAAGCTCCGCGGCTCGACACCCCAACTGATCGAGCACGCACCGACATTGGAACGGCTCACAGAGCGGTTACGGCACATGGTTGTCCCCGAACGAACATGGGCGTCGCTGATGCTGCTTTTCGAGCGCGAAGGCAAGTACGCCAAAGCCGAGAACGCGCTGTTCACCCTGCTGGACTCAGCGCCTGACAACCGCGAAGGGATCGAACTTGGAATCGAGTTCTACAAGCGGCTGACCGTCTTGAGCGATGAGGCCTTGGAAGCCGGGGATTTGCCGCGAGCAGAGGTTGCTGCCGGCCTTGCTGAACTGGAGCAGCGCCTGAGCAGATTAGCAAAGTGATGCATGGCGGATCAGATGGTCAGCAGGGCCCTGCTTCGGACAGACCACTGCTGAAATGTCACCGGCCAGCCAGGCTCACTGCCGTATCACATCAACCATGCACTCCGCCCATCGCTTGAGGTCGTGGCCCTGCCAGGAAACGTCGGCGGTTAAAACGCGCAGCCCGGGCTCGGTGTCGGCAGGGACGCGCAAGGCGGTTACCACAATGCCTTCCGCGTGGGGCGAAAGTGTGATTGTATGCTTTTCAGACTCGGCCCATCCCGCAGGCACGTTGAGAGCGATTCGGAACGTTTGTGTATGCGGAGAGTGGTTGGTGATCCGCACGCCGATTTTGGCTGAGGCGCCGGGCTTGACGTCAAGGGCATAGGGATGAAACACGCACCAGCCTTCGTCCATGCCAAAGTTCGGGTCGTCGAACGGGAGAAACTCTCGAAGCAGCGAAATCCGCGTTTCCAACGTTTTGCGCATGCGATTTATCTGTTCGGGTGAGAACCGGAAAGCGGGCTCGACATGCTGGTTGACCAACATGCAGTTTCTTGGAAGCCGCTCGAGTTGATCGAGACAATTGAAATACCCACGGTCGCTGCAAAGAATGTTCCGGTTTTGCAGGCAATAATCGTCGATCCCGGAAGGTGTGAACGAATCGCCGAGGAACAGCACTGCCTGCCCGTTGTCGTGCTCGACAAGAAGAGCGTTGTGATGAAGTGTCTGGCCCGGAAAATCGAAGATGGTCATTTTGAATTCCTTCCATCGCCAGGAATCGCCGCTTGTGTGCGGTGCAGTCACCTTCACGGGATTGCGAGTGAGACACGGGAGACGATAATCCGCCGGGTGCTCGAGGACATCGATCAGGCTTCCGCAAGCGTGGATTTTGGCTCCAAACTCTTGAACGACGGCGGGCAAAAGCTCGGTATGATCATCGTGGTAATGTGTCACGAACACGTGCTCGAGTGACGCGAGTGATTTCGTCTGCCGCATTTGGCGAAGGCGGGCGAGGATATCCTGGCCACCGCAATCGATCAGGAAGCCGGCGCCGTCATTTGCAGTTATCAATCGTGTGTTGGAAATGGCCATGGCCCATGGCGGCAACGGGGCGGTTTCGGCCATTGGCATCCAATCAATACTTGCATCCGGACCCAGAACACGCTTGGCCTTGGCTCGAATGTGTTCGTCTTTGAAGTACCAGCGGAGCGCGTCGATTGACAGGTAGTTCGAGTACGCAGCCCGTATCCGATCGATGGCCCTGTTGATTGTGTTTGCTGGATCGCGGATTCGCGGGCCGCGGGCTGGCACGAGCAAGTCGGGTTTTTCACTGGCAACCTTTTGGAGGCTTGTGACAAGGTCACCCAAACGGCCTGCCCAGCCATGATAACCGCCGATTTTGGCTTCAGGAATCGCATCCTGGAGCGAGAACAAATCCTGCAGTTTGCCGTCGTCACGAACAAGGTCGCCAGTAAAGGCTATCTTCTTGTCGCCGGCCTCGATGATGTACGTCACGGCGCCGCGCGTGTAACCGGGCGTGGCAAGGACTTTGATCGCGCAATCCTGCCACCGGACCGCATCGCCATCTGTCACGCTGCGCACTTTTTGAAACTGTTGGAGTGGGAGTTTTGTGGATTGCTGCGAATAGTCATGAAACCTTTTCGTGCGCAAAGCGTCCCATGTCGCGTTAGGGCTCGTGAGGAGGCTCGCTTCCGCGCTTGGCGCGACCACTTCGGCGCCTGCTCTTGCCAAATCTTCGGCCGCCCAAACAACGTCTCGGCGCGCGTGTGTCAAGAGCACCATATCTACCGTGCGCGCGGAATTGGTGGGCAGTCCGTAAACTGCCAGAGCTTTTCCCTGTCGCTCAATAAGCACGCCATTAACGGGTCCGGGATGGAACGATATTCCGGACGCAATGTCTTCTGCGAACGCTGGCAGAGCCAGGATAAGTGCCAAGGAAAGAACTGAAGCGGCTGTTTTCATAAGCATTGATAGCACCTGTTCGCGGTGCAGTCCAAGGTCGCGCTACTTGTTACCGTCACGGTGATTTAAGCCTATACGCCAAGCCGTTCCCATGTCCACCGTCAAAGCTCACCTGCCGCTCGTCAACGGCCGGTAGAACCGTTCCCGAAACTTCGCCTCTCGAAGCAGCACCGCTTGCAGGAAACGGTAGCTGTCGGCAAGGTAGCCCTCGTACCCACAAGGCTTGCCATCCCATGTTGTCCAGTCGATGCCCTGCCCGCCGGCATCTCGCACACCGTTTTGAAACTCGCCTCGTCCCTGCCGCTCCAACATGGCCCGCAAAATCCTGTCCGCAGGTTCCGGGTCGCCAACGACATAGTGTGCGGCGAGGAAATGCAGGACTTGTCCGGCGGTAATGCCGCCGTTCATGTAATGGCCGAACGTGTCTGTGCCATCTTCTTTCGCCGGGATGCCGAACCCGTCAGGCTGCAGATAGTCGGCGCGCAGCACGGGCACGAGCATCGGGGGCACGCCGAGGTCGAACCTTTTGAAGCCCACGGCTTCCATTTTCTTCCGCAGTTTGGCGAGAATTTCTCGGCCCTTGCTGGGCTCCACGAGGCCATACTCGATCGCAAGGCCGTTTAGGGTTGGCGCAGCGTAGTCGTGGAGTTCGCCATCTGCGCTTTTCCACCACGCCAGCCAGCCTGTGGCCGGATTCAGGAGCGTCGGCGCGTAGGCAGCCTTCAGGTTGTCGGCGAGCTGCGTGTAGCGGGCCTGTTGATTGCTGCGGTCGAGTTTGTTTTCGAGATCGGCCATGCATCGCCATGCGCGGTAAATGAGCGCGTTGCAGTAGGCGTCCTTGTGTCCGCAGTTCAATGCGTCCCACCATGCACATGACCGGCCCGGTTGTTTGAGCGTGCCCCGGTTGCCGGTTTGCGTGGCCTCGACCATGCCGTCGTTGTCCACATCCCGTTTGGCGAGAAACTCAGCGGCGAGTTCCAGCTTCGAGATGTGTTTGTCCAGCCAGTCCTTGTCGCCGGTGGCTTCCACATAGTCCCACGACGCAATCAACGGGCCTGCATTTGCGTCCAAAAAGTTCAGGTAATCCCAATAACACACAACTTCGCCTGTCGGGCGCAGACGGCTTCCGCTCAGCCAGAACTCGATGGTCCTTCGAACCAGCGGCATGACTGACACACCGGGCGCAACCTCGGGCGTCCACAACGCCTGGTCGGCATAAAACCACAGCGAGCAGCTTGCGGGATCGCTGATAACATTGTTGCCAAGCATGCCAGCAGGCGCGCTGAACGGATGGCCCTGGTCGCCCCATTGGGCGCTGGGCTGCCAGATGTTGAACCAGCCACGCCGTGCCTGCACCCAAAGCGCCGTATCTGCGAGCCCTGCGGGCGGAGCCAGCAGATGCGGGGAAAACTCAAGAGTGTCGCTGGCCCCGGCCATGGGCGGGCTCAGTTCCAACACCAGATTCACCGTTTTGGCAGCACGACTGCCATCAAGGCGTGCCCTAACGACAGGCTTGCGCTCAGCGGCAGTGGATTCGCCAGTCAGCAGCATCTGCCCGAAATCCGGCGCGCTGATCAGTGCAGGCAAGTGGAAGCCGCCGTCATCATCCCAAACACTCGATAGAGCCGTGACCGGTGTCACACCCGGCGCGAACGGGAACACGAGTTCCACGCCTTCGATCTTTCCGAGGTTCACACCCTTGCCGCGGAAATGCATTGTCAAACAGCCGCCAACCGATCGAACCCGCCAGTTGATTTCTGTCTCTGGCGCAATGGTGATCCAATAGGATTGGCCGCCTGGTTCCGGTTCCAACTTGGTTGGCAAGTCAATTCCATTGCGCCATTGGCCGTTGCAGCGGATGCGAAGCCCGACGATTGTCTGCGGCCGCAACAGATTCGTCTTCTCCCGCCCTGTGCCCTCGGTGTCCCAGCTCAACGCGGTTATCTCCGCCCGTGCGGTTCCGGTCTCGATCCGCAGGGCTGGCTGGCTCGCCGACCCCAGCGAACAAACAAGGCCAATCACCACGGCAACAATCCTGCACTTGATCGGCTTCATGAGATTCGTGTTTCTGGTTATGTTTCCCTGCAAGTTTGTTCACGCAACCGCCGACGGTCAGCAGACTGGAACTGTTGTTGCGCGAAGTGTTTCAGACTTGAACCGCTTGCGCAATACTTGTTGACGCCGCACCCAACCGGTGAATGTTCGGCAGCAGGATTCGTGTGATCGAAACTGTTGTACGATCGGTCGTCGGGTTGATGCGGCCGGGGACAGCCGCGCTCCCGGCGGCGTTGTTTTCTCGAACGCGCTATAGGAGCGCGGGCATTCTTGCCCGCTCCCAGCGGGTGAATGTTCGGGCAGCGGATTTGTGTGATCGAAACTGGTGTACGATGGGTCGTCGTGTTGATGCGGCCGAGACGGCCGCGCTCCCGGCGCCGCTAATTTCTCCAACGCGTCTTTGGCGAATTCCCCGGATTTACGTGCACTTGCTCATCCGTGTCATGCGTCCTATCTGTGGTCAAGACGCTAACCCGGAAATCTCATCGGCCAACTCCTCAGATATACCCATGCGCTTTTCACCAACTGACGGCAACAGTTTGAATCTGCCACGAATTGAACTTCAGCGGGCTTGCGACCGTGCGCGCGCTGCCTCCCAACAGGTCAACAGATTCAAGCTTGGCTGCGGTATTCATTGGTGCAAAACGCATTTCACCCGGGCGGCCCTGGTATTCATAAAACCGCGCCAGAACCCGCCCGCCTTCTGGATAAAGAGCGCAAAGAATAACATTGTCTGAACCAATATCGAAGGCGCGCAGGTATGCACCGATTGTCCCTTTGCCCGGTGGAGTCGAAACGCTGACAACCGGGAAATTGTACTCGATCGCCCGGCGGTGGAGGTCTTGTTTGCGCCAGTCGCCAGTGAAAGGATACAGCGCAAAATCGTAGCTGAAATCGCCTTCGAGCATCCGCGTGCCCCAGATGTAATACATGGCATAAGCCAGCGGCACTGAAAAACCACCGTCAGTCTCGAGCACGCTGCCCATCGTGCCGCGATTGAATAATGCCAAACCCGTCTGCCCGTCCGAAACAGCCGTCCAATAAATGCCTTCCACATAGCGGTTGGTCGTCTCGGCGATCGCGAACGGCAGATCGCGCACGCCAATCACCTGTTCACCCGTCGCAGGAAACAGCTTGAATCGGAGTTTCTGTTCGTGGATGAAACCCGACGTCCCATCACGCTGATTTGTGCTCACGCGCCCGAGTTTTTGTCCGGCAAAATGGAACTTAACACGCCCGTCCAGCCTTGGCGTGTCCGCATGAAACGTCAGTTCGAATGTGTAGGGGATCGTGCCGATGAACCCGTCTTCCCGCGCGGTAACGCTGGGCGGCGCCTCAACAGCGGGCTTTAGCAACCATTGCCCTTTGGATTCCCGGTCTGCGCCATCAATCGTGCCGACGAAAAACCCGCTTCGCATGCCGGATTTCAGCAAAGGTTTTCCGGTGCGGCGATCCACAAGTGAAGCAAGGCCGCCATCAGAATGCAGATGCGCCTCGTAAAACGGAGTTAAGACCGTCAATGGCGAAGTCGCGACAACAACCCGGTTGGATGCTGCCGACGCAGCTGCGTCGCCGGCAAGGTCGGTCTTGCCAGGAATAATCGAGAACGCCGCCAGACTCAGCGCGTCCAGGTCAGCAACAAAACCCAGTCGCGCTGTCATCAGGCTCCCGTCCGAATAACGCTCCGCAGAAAGCAGCGTCGAGGGAACCAGTTGATCCCCGCGCTTTACTTGAATGAACTTCGCCTCACCCTTCTGTGAAAAGGACAATTCGGTTTCGAGCCATTCCGCGCGCCGCCATGAAACCGGGTTGAACGCGGTAACTTGAACAAGTCCTTCGCCCTTCATTTGCGAAGCGAAGAACTGCATCGCGCCATCCCTCACCCGCGCCGACGCGGCCAACGACGCGGGCAGAAATCTGCGCGCCTCGGCGAGCAAACCGCAGATTTGGATGTCATGATGCTGTGCAACCAGCAGGTTTTTCCATGCGTCCTCGAGGTCCGGTTCACGGTTGGGCCCGCACAGCATGAGTTCCAGCGCGGCCAACCGTTCTGCGGTGAGCACTTGCACCTCCGCCTGACGCGACATGTCCCAAATCTCGTTTCCGCAGTAACCCCACGGCATCCGGACCACGAAATCGTTCGGCTCCGTTTTGAATTCAACTGTCGGTCGCGGAAAAGTCTCGAGAAGTTCGTCCAACAGTATCCACCGGTATTCTGGTTTGCCTTCGCATTCCTGCACCAGTTCCTCGCGACGCAGACCGGAATCGTCCGCGCGCGTGGCCAGCAGAGGATGTATGTGCGCAAATTCACGGCGGAAATCAGCCAGCGACTTCGGCGTGTCCTTGCTCGGCCAGCGCGTGAGAATCCAGTTGTCAACTGTGGTCTTGCCGAAACTGGCGCCTTGCCCGTGGTACGTTGGCACAGCGGAAATGCGGGAGCCGTCAAGCCCAACCCACCAACCAATCGGCGCGTCGAAAGTGGGATTGTATCCGTACATCATGAAGTGAGTCCGCATGATTGCGCCCTGAAAACCGGAGCCGGTCAGGAGCTGCGGCAACTGACTGTGCATGGCATGTTCGCTCATCAGGTAGATGACAGGCGTGCAACCGAAATGCCGTCGGTTGGCTCGGATCGCATAGACAAGTTGGCGAACGTTGGATTCCTCGTTGATGAAAGCAGACAACGGTTGGCCGTAAGTGCAAGTACCGATGCCAAACCGGCCCGCATAACGTTTGAGCAGTTCGCGCAGGTGATCCAGCAGTCTGGGATTCTGTTGGGCCAACACGTCGTACATGTGCGCCTCGTTATCCAACCCGATCTTAAAACTGGGATACTTGTCCAGCCATGACACTGCGTTGCCAAGTCGCTCGGCAAAATGGTCCTGCCCCCACAGTACTAATCCGCCGTGATCGCAGGTCAGAAGGTACAGCGGTTCGGTCGCCGACGCCGCATTGGCCGCAGACTGCGGCAAACCCGGTGCGCCAGACGCTGTACCGCTCAGGATTATCGCAGTGCCAATTGCCAGTGCCAGTACCCGAATCCTGCAATGCATGGCGCCCATTATCGACCGACACTCAACTCCTGTCCAGATCGCCGGTTTTGCCCAGATCGTCTCGCCATCTCAATCTCGCAGACTTCAACGGCGAAATACGCGAAACCCCGAAACCCAAGCCTCCGAAACTCCGGATTAGTTCAGGCTTTCAGCCCTAACTTTCAATGATTCGGCTCACAACCTGTGGCGTTGCCCCGGGCTGGTATAGACCGGGCCTTCGGCCCTTCCAAATTCATGCTGACTGGCGACGGTGATTACAATGGGAACTCTTCTTGTTGCCCCGTGTCCCCTGACTCCCGGCTCCTGTCGCAGGTCCATGGTCTATGGTCTATGGTCTCGGCCGTCCTCACAGATTTCGGCATCGCCCGCAGATTGGCCGAGCAGGATAATCTGTCGCTGACGAAGTCTGCGGGGAATTCGGCCGAGATTCAGAAGCAAACACGCCCGAAGTGCTATTCCAATGAGATTACCGGGCTAAAGCTTGACGATTTCTGCTGCGAGGGGGCCGAGTCGCAATAGATGCTTGTTCGGGCCGTGTACGAGCGTGAGATCGCGCGGTTCTTCGCTCAGGTTCCAGACCATTGTGGCGTTGGCCGTGGGATACCATGCGCAGACAGCGGGTTGGTTATCAGCCAGGTAAGGTGTGTTGCCAAGCTCGGCGCAGATACTGCGCTTGAAAGCAAACAGCGCAGGCAGGGATTCTTCCAGGGCGAGTGCCTGGGCAGGCCGGTTGGCCGCCGAAGTGCGGCAAACCAGGCGCGCGTTTGGAGTTGTGTTGTGCGAGGCGAGGTCACGAGCGTCAAAGTCTGTCAGGAATGTCCAACCTTCTGGTGGCAAAGTTTCCACAACTTCGAACGGCACTCCCAGCGCAAGCCAGAGACTGAACGGCTGGTCGGCGCCGACGAACCGTTCCGATTGTCCCCAATAATGCTTGAAGGGTCCTTGCGGCTTGTGTCCTGCAATGATCTCATGGAACCTTGTTTGAGTCTTCATTGCCGGCGCCAAGGTTTCCCAGTGCGCTCGCGGGAATGGCGTGACGCCGCTCATGAACATGGTTTGCCGGACATCCGCAAGGGTTGATATGACGAGCTTGGCAGCCATGTTGGTTGCGGAGAGTTTGTCTGCAGGGAACGCCGTTGTTTCGCCGCGCTCTGTTTATTCGATCGCAGTAGAATTATCAAGTGCAGGAGAGTAGCATGGTCGGCGGAATGGCGACGACTTTATATGACATGCTCCTTCGCAGCGAGGACGACAGCAGCGACAGCCTGTTGGAGCGGTTTTTGGATTATGCGGCGGACCGGGGTCTGACGTTGTATCCCGCACAAGAGGAAGCGCTGCTTGAGGTGTTCGAGGGAAAGAATGTGATTTTGAGCACGCCGACCGGCTCCGGCAAATCGCTGGTTGCAATGGCGATGCTGTTTGCTGCGCTTGCGCGGGGCCGACGGGCTGTTTACACGTGCCCGATCAAAGCGCTCGTGAATGAAAAGTGGCGTGATCTATGCCGCGAGTTTGGGCCGGACAACATCGGGCTTTCGACCGGTGACGCCACCGTAAACCGGGATGCGCCGATTCTCTGTTGCACGGCGGAAATCCTCGCGAACATCGCTTTGCGGCACGGGGAAACAGCTCCCGTGGACGACGCCGTGCTGGACGAATTCCACTGGTACTCGGACCGTGAAAGGGGTGTGGCATGGCAAGTGCCGTTGCTGACGCTGCCGCAAGCGCGGTTTCTGTTGATGTCGGCGACGCTTGGCGAGACGGAATTCTTTGAGCGCGAACTCACCAGGCTGACCGGGCGTCCAACGGTTACGGTGAAGTCCGTTGACCGCCCTGTGCCACTCGAGTTTGACTATTCGCAGATTCCGCTGGCGCAGGCGCTGGAGAAGCTCGTGGCCGAAGGCAAAGCGCCGGTGTATGTAGTCCACTTCACACAGGCTGACGCAGCCCAGAGCGCGCAGGATTTCACCAGTCTCAATGTCTGCACGCGGGAGGAGAAAAACCGGATCGCAAAGGAAATTGAGAAGTTCAAGTTCAACTCCCCGTACGGACCGGAGATTCGGAAGTGGGTGAAGCACGGGATCGGAATTCATCATGCGGGTCTTTTGCCGAAGTACAGGGTGTTGATCGAGCAACTGGCGCAGAAGGGACTGCTGAAGATCATCTGTGGGACCGACACATTGGGTGTTGGTGTGAACGTGCCGATTCGCACGGTGCTGTTCACGCGCCTTTGCAAATACGACGGTGAAAAGACCGGCATTCTCAGCGCGCGCGATTTTCATCAGATCGCCGGCCGAGCCGGACGAAAGGGGTTCGATGACAAGGGTTGGGTTGTGGTCCAGGCACCTGAACATGTCATCGAAAACATCAAGCTCGAAGAAAAAGCTGCGCGCGAAGGCAAACGCGCAGTCAAACGAAAAGCGCCCGACCACAATTTTGTGAACTGGGATATCAAGACGTTTCAGCGCCTGATCACGTCCGAGCCGGAACGGTTGACGTCGCGCTTCCAGGTCACGCACGCAATGCTGCTGAATGTTTTGAGCCGGGATGACGACGGTTGCCGGGCAATGCAGAAACTGATTCGCGATTGCCACGATTCACCCCGGCAGAAGAAAGCGCATTTCAAGCGCGCGTGGCAGTTGTTCAGGTCGCTGGTGGACAGAAAGATCATTGAAATCCTGCCAAGGCCTGAATGTGCGCACGAGTGCGTCGGCGTGCCTGGTGAAAGCGGAAGGGCAGGGGAGAACCACAGAAAACTCCGGGTTAACGTCGAGTTGCAAGAGGATTTCTCAATGGACCAAGCGTTGTCATTATATTTGATCGAGACAATCCCCTTGTTGGACCCGGAATCTCCGAATCACCCTTTGGACCTGCTCACTCTGGTGGAATCCATACTTGAGGACCCGGACATTATTCTGCGGAAACAATTGGATCGCGTGCGGGCGCAGGCCGTTGCCGCCATGAAAGCCGAGGGTGTCCCTTATGAGGAGCGCATGGCAAAGCTCGAGGAACTCGAGTACCCAAAACCAAACCGGGACTTCGTTTATTCGACATTCAACGCGTTTGCCGACAAACACCCGTGGGTCGGCCAGGAAAACATCCGCCCAAAGAGCATCGCACGCGAGATGTACGAGAATTTCCGGTCCTTTGCCGATTACGTGGGCGATTACGGCCTTGAACGTGCGGAGGGCATTTTGCTGCGGCATTTGCACAGTGTGTACAAGGTGCTCAAGCAAACCGTTCCCGAAAACGCCAAGACCGATCCCGTCCGCGAAATGGAACTGTACTTTGGCACAATGATCCGCGCCGTGGACTCGAGCTTGTTGGAGGAATGGGAGCAAATGCGGGACCCGGATTACCTGCGCCGTGTTGCGGCTGAACGGGCTGCGATTTCAGGCGAAGCCAGGCCAGAGGCTGAAGCAGAAGCCGCATCAGATATTACGCGCGATCAGAAGGCGTTCACTGCTGCAGTTCGAAACCTGATCTTCAGCTTCTTGCGGTGTTTGGCTATCCGCGATTTTTCGGCCGCGGCAGCGTTGCTGCTTGATATTCCGGAATCGAGTTGTGAGCAAAATGAGACAGGCGGTTTGCCGGATTCAGATTGGACTGCTGACCGCTTGAAGCAGGCCATGGAAGATTATCTGAAAGAGCACCAGCAACTGTTGCTAACGCCCGACGCGCGCAACATCAGGCACACGTACGTGCTGCCATCGGAAGACGGCCGGAAATGGAAGGTACAGCAAATGTTGATCGATCCTGAAGGACACAACGATTGGGTGGCTGAATTCGACGTTGACCTTGAGGAATCGCGCAAGGCCGCCCGGCCAGTGCTGAAGCTGTCAAAGATCGGCCCGATCACCTGACAAGAGGACAAATTCTTGTGAAGTGTGTCTGTGTGCTTGCCATGGTTGTTGGTCTATGGTGTGTGGTCGGATGCCTGTGGAGTTGCAAAGCGGGCGCGGGAAGGTATCTTGGGGCGCATGAAAGGACACGAGAAAATATTGGAACTGCTCAACGCTCGGTTGAGTGAGGAATTAACCGCCATCAACCAGTACATGGTGCATTCGGAAATGTGCGATAATTGGGGTTATGATCGACTGCACTCGGCCATAGAGAAACGCGCCATCGAGGAGATGAAACACGCCGAAAAGATTATCGGGCGAATCCTTTTCCTTGAAGGCACTCCCATTGTGAGTCAGCTCCAGAAGATTCTCATCGGCAAAGATGTGCCGTCTCAAATCGAAAACGACCTGGCTTCCGAGCTGGACGCTGTCAAGGCGTACAACGAAAGCATCCGCGCGGCTGTCGAGGTCGGCGACAACGGCACACGCGAGCTGTTCGAATCGATCCTTGAAGACGAGGAGGCGCATATAGACTGGCTGGAGGCGCAGCGTGATCAGATAGCGCAAATGGGTCTTTCGCAGTATTTGGCCGGGCAGATCAGCGCAAAGTGATGCAGTGTCCAAATATGTGGAGCGCGACGTAAACCGAACCATCGCGCTGCCTTGTTCGAGCCCTTTGTCGAGCCCTTTGTCTGCTGCCTCATCTCAACTGCGGCGGTTTGGATTGTTTGACGTGCGTGTTTCTCAATTTGGAGCTTTATATGATCTGACCTTGGAACCGAACGTTCGTCCGAAGAGGTAATAGAACCAGTAGGTGTCGCCGAAGTCCCGCATCAAAACGTTCTCAATGCCTTCGACTTTTCCGTTGTTTGCGCGGAGGGTTTTTCTCAGAAGCTCGAATCTCCGGGCCACGGGGGCGCTCGGTGGGCGGCGGCTTAATGTGGTTAGATTTGTGCCAGCAAGAGAATCGCGCAACAGAAGTGCTTCCTCGATGTGACGCGGTGTTTCCCAAACGCCGTAATCACCGAGGGACTCGACGTTTTTGGCGATTTGATCGAGGTTTGATTCCAACAGATAGTGCGCGAGCATGAACTCGAAGGCCATTCGATTGCGTTTGTTTGACCCGAGACATTGTCTGACCACAACCTCCGTTGGCAGTCCGCTGTCGGCAATGTCATTGGTAACGCGCAATGGGCGGGCACGCGAGATGTCTGGTTCTGACGACAAAGTTGGATCGAGTTCCAGAGCTTTTATTCGTTGGAGCGCTCTGGTCCTGTGAAATGGGACCAGCGACAGCCGCTTCAAGAACACGGCGGCGGCTTTGGGTTGGTCCTTGAGAACATAGATACGTCCCAACTGCCACAGCGTGTGCGGGCGTTCGCCTTCCAGCTCAAGGGATTCATGGGCGAAATGCTCAGCCAGATTCACCTGTCCCAGTTCAATCATTGTGTCGGCGAGCAAACCGCAGGCCTCCAACCCCTCGCGCAAGGACGGCAATATTTCGACGCCTTTGCGTTGAGGGTAGGCAAACAGTTCCTTGTTCAGTTTGCCTTCATGATAGAGCGCCCGTGCGATGGCGAGTCGAACGACCGGTGTCGGCTCGGTTTTCAATTGCCTTGCCAACGCGAGCACTGATTCCCATTCATATTCAAGTGCGGCGAGCTTTATTGAACCGAGGAGTTTTGCTTGTCTGTCAAATGTGAGCCAAAGAACAACTGCGGCGATGAGCAGTGTTGCGGCGAGCACGAACCCATTGCGGTGGAAAAAAGGCGTGGCTGTGGGCGCTTCTTTCCCGGGGGTATGCGATGTTGCTCCGGCCAAATGCGGCGACTTGGACAGCTCGGGCGTGTCTGGCGTCTTAGGGGCAAGACCGGCGATAGCCGGCAGGTACAAGTAGATCAGCCCTCTTGCCAAAATGGCTGCGATGTCAGGCAACCCCGTGCTGAATTCCTTGGCAAGTTGGTGGGAGTTGATGACACCGATGGTGAGCAATGTTGCGGTCACAAGCCAATACGGCCATGCTCCGAGAACCGAGCGTTTCCAGCGCGTTGCAGTGATGCTTGCGGACAGCGCAAAAACGACGGCAAAGATCGTGCCAGCCAGCCAATAGACAACCACCGAAATCGCCAAGGCCAGACTCACTGAACGCGAGCTGGCTGCTTGCCCAAGCCGCTTCCACGCGAACCATGCGCCTGCGGACAGCAATGCGCCGAGACCGGCGTCATACACTCCATGCGCATATCGGCCTTCCATTACAAGGATCGCAAGACCGGGGATGACGGCGCACAGTGATACGATGGTTGCGTTGTGTCTCACCGTATTGGCTGCGGCTGAACCGAGCAGTCCGATTATCGCCGCTGTCACCAGCGCGCCTGCAACAGGGAATTGGTTTAGTTGCCCGAGGAACGCTGCGGCATAAGCGAGCAGGCCGGCCGACCGGCTGACGGCTCGGGCAAGGAAAGCTTTCTCCATGTAAAATGGTTTCCACGCATGATCGTACAAGAGCGGCGGATGAATCCAGAAACAGACGTAAACCCAGGCAAGCCCGGCCAGAATCAATGTGGTCCATGGAATCCGCTTCAAGAACGGTACCGGCACTGCTTGTTCTGCTGGTTGGCTGCGACCCGTGCCGCCTTGCCGTTCGAGCAATTGAGCGCCGGGCGCTGGCTGGCTGGCGCTTTGAGGTGGACTCTGAACGTGCCTGTGCTTGGGACGTCGCATTGTTCCAGTGACGGTAGCGATACTCGCTCTTTCGGGCAATCGCCAGATTTTCTTCCTTAATAACAGGCTCGGCCTGCGTGATGGGGCATTCTTTGTCCTGCAGGGTCCGTCCGGAGGCGAGATTGTATCAGCAAATTAACGTCCGTGCTTGGCGGGCGCGCGGGGGCGTTCGGCAAAGGTTTCGCTGTCATCCACCTGCGAAGTCAGTTGGCAGATATGCGGAGCGGGAGGTCGAGTTGTTCCGGAACCGACAATGTTTGTGCGTTCCAGCCTGCTGCGCGGAGTGTGCGGGCGAATTCGGTTGCGAAGCCGTGGAGCGTGACGATCAGCCGGGGCTCGAGGCATTCCACGAGACGGACAAGCTCACTGTAGTCTGCATGATTGCTGAGCGGAAAGCCCGCATGGACGCCGAGTCTGAATCGGTAGCGTGGGTCGAGTGCCCATCCGGAGGCGACCGCCAGTCGCAATTCTGTGGTGCACAGGGCGGCGATGCGGCGGGCTGCGGTCGGCGGGCAAATGAGGACTTTTCCACGGAGCTGGTCGGGGTCGAATACTTCGCAGTGTGGGAGGGCGAACCCCATTTGCTGGTAGATTTTGTTGAGGGCATGAATTGTGTTGTGGACCATGATTGGAAGTCCGAACCTTGCAAGGCCGAGGATCAGTTTCTGACTCTTTCCGAGCGATGATGCGAGCAAGACGGGGGTGGCATTTGCGGCGAGAGTTTCTTTGCAGAACGAAGCGATTTGTGCGTGGACCTCGTCTTCGGGCGGGAAGACGTATTGAGGCAGGCCGTAGGTGGTTTCCATAATGAGCACGTCGCAGTGTTTTGCCGGGGAGAAATCACAGTGCTCGGCGATCGGACATGGCTTCAGCTTGAAATCGCCGGTGTACAATAGGCGTCCTGCGTCGGTTTCGAGCAGGGCCATGGCACTGCCGAGGACGTGTCCTGCTGGCAGCGGTGTGATACGGAAACTGCAGGACCCGGCGTTGAAGCTCCGAGGCACGAAAAAGTCGAATTGCTCTGGAACGAATGTGGTTCGGAGCCGTGTTTTCAGGAACAGGGCTGTAGCAGTTGTAGCGATGAACCTTTTGTGGCGCGCGATGTGATCCGAGTGCGCGTGGCTGACGAAAACATGGCTGTCTTCGGGCGCTTGGCGTTGTGGATCAAGCCACAACGAGAGGCCGGGCAGGCAAACACCACCGAACTGAGCTTCGAGCTTGAGCGGGTGCTGTTTGCTTGTGAATGCGCTGGACATTGCGGTTTACATGGCACGCGAAGCAAGCCGTGCAAGATCATCGAATCAACAGCCGGCGCCGGGCCGGGTCGGGAGGCTCACATCTCACTCTCTTTGAAGGCTTCGACCTGATAGACGAGAACTCTGGTGCCGGGTCGGCGCCAGTCGTCTGGGCCGGCGCCGGCTTTCATCGAGAGGCTGCTGAGGAACTGGACGGGATTGCTGATTTGCTCCCAGACCTGCGGGAGGTAAGTTGCGGTGCGCAATCCGAGCTCGAGGACGACGCCGTCCTTGTGTGGGCGGAGTTTTTTGACGAGGTCATCGGGCGAATCGAATTTGAGGGGCTGAGGGACGGTTAGCACGCTTATTTCGATTTCGATTTGCCGAAGCTCGTCGGGGTGGACGGGCGGGAACCTGTAATCGCGGATTGCGGCGTTGCGTGCGTTTTCCATTACGGATTTCCAGAGGGGGCCGTTGGGCATGATGTTGCCGATGCAGCCGCGCAACACGCCATTTTTGGTGAGGGTGACGAAACAGCCTTTTTCCTCTGAGCAACGCGGGGTGAAATCGGAGGCTTTTGCATCCGGCAGGCGGTCGTGTGTGACCACTTCGGTCAAGCACTTGCGGGCGAGGTTAAGGAGCGCCTTACGTTCTTCTTTGGTGTATTGGGTTTCGGAACGGGCAGTAAAAGCAATGGCGCTGTATCCGACAACGCCGCTTTTGTCGCCCGCGGTATCGCCACTGTTTCGGTAATCGAGCATTTGTGCAGTCCAGCCTTTCTGCCGGGCAATGTGCATTAGACACAGGATCGGGTCTTTTCCACAGGCCTCCTGAGTTGCCATGGATTCGATGTCAAGCCGGCAGATTGCATCGACACATTTCTTGTCCATTTCTCTGGCCCGTTCATAGGGGTAATAATGGCTCAGGTCCGAGCTTGCTACAAGCAGAGTTTGATCGTCGAGCTTCTCAGCCAAAGCTCGCGCTGCTTCTGCAGGGTCAACCGTGCCGAAGATTATCGGCAGCACGGCAAATGCTGTCAAAGACTGTTGCAGGAACGGCACCTGAACTTCATCCGAATGTTCCCATGTATGCGGTGTGTCTTCGCCGACAGGAGGCGCTGGACGTGGCGATTGGCGAGCCCATGCGGGGCGCTGGACGCGGCATGGCGCTTCGGCGACGAACGGTTTGTGTTTCACAAGCTCCTTGGCGAGAGGTGATATTGGGACGCGCCCGAGTGGAGTTTCAAACTCGTCCGCGCCGCAAACACAGGCGCCTTTGAACAGGGCATAATGGCTCGGGGCGAGAATGACCACGGTCTTGTATGGTTTGCCGCTGACCTGCTTGTAAGCGTGTGCGGCCGTCAAACCTGAGTATTGGTAGCCGGCGTGTGGCACAACAATGGCCCGGACAGAACTCAGTTTGTAGTCTTTTGCGTCCTTGAGGTAAGCGTCGATTGCACGCCGAAGCGCCGCCGGGTCACTCGGATAGAACAGGCCCGCAACGGCAGGCTGGCGGATGCGCTTTGCGGCTGACACTGCATCTGGTTTTGCGCTGCCTTGGTCGGCGGGCGACGATTTTGTGCAAGCGGACCCGCAGACAAGGCCTACTGCAAGGAGGACAGCGCTCAACTTGGACGCGGCGTTGCAGCACGCGCGCAGCGTAGGTTTTGACTCCGACGCTGACGCAGCGTTTGCGGGGGAGGAACAGATTCGCCGACCAATCGACTGGTGGAAAGCGGGAATGGGCGGCCGGTTCTCAACTTGGTGTTGGCACAAAGAGTAACCGTGCCGGGCTGTGTTTGGGCCGCGGGGTCTTGCTTGTCGTGAATTTAAGCTTTTCATCGGGCTCAAGATTATGCACTTCTAACACCGTCTGCGATGCAACTCAAGCCAATGAAATGCAGGAGTGGCGGGGCGCAACGCTGCGTTCGCCGGTTGGCACTTGCAGTTGCCCGCAGGATCGAGCTTTAAGAACATGGAACCAAACATTGACAAACCATCTGAGGCGACATTGCGCGCCGTGCCGGGCGATGATGTGCGCCAGATAATGTGGCGTTTTTCAGACCGCTACGATCTTCAACTTCTTGTGCAGTCGGCCCGGACTGTTGCGCGGGGGCCGGTCGCGCGGCTTGTTGCAGGTGGTGGCAGGAACACGCACGATTGGACGCCTGAAAAAGCGGCGTTGCTTCAGGTTTTCGATGACAGCGGCATTACAGCGGCGTTTCTTGATCCCGAGCATGGCGGGCACATAAGCGGGCCAAAGAACCTTGCATTGGCGCTCATTGCTTTTGAGTTGTCATGGGTTGATGCCGGGGCTGCAACTTGCAGTCTTGCGGGCAACCTCGGCCTTGCCCCGATACACGAACGCGGAACACCGGAGCAACGTGCCGAATACCTTGGGCGCGCTGCGCCCGGGAGTTCGGCTGTTTCCGGCAAACCGCAGGTGCGCGCTGCGTTTGCGCTGACTGAGCCGTTGCCGTTTGTGGGCGTTGAGACGGGCATGCTGTCGGGCAAGGTCCGGGTTGCGGAATGGCCCGATGGGGGGGAGCCGATTTTGCATGTGGACAAGCGCGGCCGGTTTATCACGAACATGGCGTTTGCGAATGTTGTTACTGCTGCGGTTGCGTCTGACGACCTACGAATCAAGGGAACATGCATGGTCATCCTTGAGGAGGGTGACGAGGGCGTTTTCGACCGCGGCGTGGCAACCAAGAAACTCGTGCATCAACTGAGTTCGACGTGCGATCCTGTGTTCAGCATGCGCGTGCCGGCGAGCCGGATTGTTGGCGGTTACACTGTCAAGGATGGCGTTATTGTGCCGAATTTTTCCCACTCGGAGATCATCGAGTCGGTTTTCCGGAGGACGCGCGTTACGGTTGGGTTGATGACTTCAGCGAAATTGCTGTCGGCGATTGAGCCTGTGATTCTGTATCAGCGCCGGCGTTTTCGTGGTGGGGATGTGGCGCCCGGGATGCCGCGTTACGAACTTGGTTTGCAACAGAAGGAAGATTCACTCCATCGGCTTGTGGACATTTGGGCTACTGGAGAAGCGAGCGCGTCGCTCGGGTTCGCCGCTGCGCGTTTGTTTGATGAGTTGGACCCGATCGAACGCGAGAAAGATCATTTGTTTGCAGAACGGGGGCTGAGCGGCCGGGCTGCGTTCAGGGAGCTGACAAAAGCGCAGACTGAGGCGATCGAGCTTGTCCGACTTCGCAGTTTGCCGCTGGACGCACAGGACAAGAAACGGATGGCAGAGCTGGAATCAAACCTTCTCGTTCGGTTTGTGATGCTTGACTCGCTTGCCAATGTGCTTTGTCCGGCATGCAAACTTTGGAATACCGGTCATGGGGCGAACATGATGCGTGAGGCGGTGAGTTTGATGGGTGGCTACGGCGTCACGGAAGATTGTCCCGGGTTTCTCGGGCAGAAATGGATGGACGCCCAGTTGGAAGCCACATACGAGGGGCCCGAAGCGGTCCAGAGACTACAGTTGTCTGTTACGATGACCAACGAGTTGTTCCTCGCCCAGTTCGAGCAATGGATGGCCGAGATGCGCAGGATCGCGTCGGAGCGGCCCGGCATGGGAGCGTGCGTTCTTGCCACCGCAATGGACCTCTGGCTTTGGACGCTCAAGCACGTTCAGTCTGCGACGGATGCCCACGGCGCCAAGCTGTTCCACAAAACGAGGCAAGGCGTTACTTTTGCTCTCGCCGATGCGCTGTGTTGGATTCTTGCCGTGCGCCAGTTCATACTCGACGTTCTCGAACTGGAGACGAAAGGCAAGGAAAACCCGGCGCTCACCGATGCGTTGCCGGGACTGGTGGCGTTTTTCGGCGATCTTGCGCATGTGCAAGCAGCTCGCGCCGCGGGTGAGGTTGGGCGGATTACATCTGAAATCGTCCATGGTTACCGCGCGCATGGCATGCAGCCGGACATCAGCCAACTGTGTGGATGCAAGAGTCGCGATCGAGATGCGATTGCAGGTGCCGGTCAACAAAGCGTGAACAGCGAGACGCCGGATTCCGGCGTGAAAGGGCGGGGCAGGGCCGGTGCATTGCCGGAACTTGGTGAACTGACGCCGTTCGCAGAAATGCGAGTGAAACTTGACTTGTGCCTGAGTGGCACCCGGCTTTCGAAAGACCGCGCCGCGCAGGCATTGACAACCGTCATGGTTCCCGAAGCACTCGATTATCCGGTGTGAGGCTTTTGTTTGGCTCTGGATGCATTCAAGCCGGAAATGTCACCGGAATGATAGCTTGGGGTGCAAGTTTGACTTGTCAGCTATTCGGCTCGAACTTCGTCGTCGAGCCGGGGTTCACCGGTGAGGATGTCTGCTGCGACGAGGCTGCTTCGGGCGAAGGCGCTGGTTCTTGCTTCGCCAACGCGCTGGCCGTTTCGAAAAATGGCGAGTCGTTGCCCGGGCGTTGGCACTGGGTTGAACGAGAAATCGGCGACGATGAACTGGCTCTGTGTATTGACGAGCACAACGATGCCGCGTGACTCGGTTATGGGAATCAAGGGGAGAGTTGGTTCAGCTTGCTTTGGGGTTGGCACGCGCTGGGCTGGAGCAGGCTTCGGTCGGGGTTG